>NZ_JBSFYR010000074.1:0-39455 GCF_053599875.1 Streptomyces sp. NPDC005151
CCCGCCCGTCGGTGGGCCGGGGGGCCCGGCACGGGGGCGCGCCGCCGTTCGGTCGGGCCCGTCGCACTACGCCGGGGACGGGCAGCACTGCCCGTCCCCGGCCGAAGTGCGACGCGAACCTACGCGTCGAGACCGATGGCGAAGGCCGCCTCCAGGTCGTGCTGCGAGTACGTACGGAACGCGACATGCGTGTCGGTGCCCTCGACACCCGGGATCTTGCTGATCCGGCCGGGGATGACGTCCGCGAGGTCGTCGTGCCTGGACACCCGGACCATGGCGATCAGGTCGTACGTACCGGTGACCGAGAAGACCTCGCTGACATTGTCCAGCGCGGCGATGGCCTCGGCGATCTCCGGAATCCGGTCCACGCTGGTTTTGATGAGCACGATCGCGGTGATCACGGCTGGCTTTCTCCCTCGGTGGCCGTGGCTGGAGCCTTCACTCTAGCCCCACGGCGGTAGCGTCCCCAGGCGTAGAGGAAGCCGCAGACGAAGCCGACCACATGGGCGAGATACGCCACCCCGGGACCGCTGCCCGCGCTCTGCGCCGCCATCCACTGCAGCACGAACCAGAAGATCAGCACGATCCAGGCGGGAAAGCGCAGCGGAAGGAAGAGCAGGAACGGGAAGAGGCTGGTCACCCGCGCCCTGGGGAACAGGTAGAGGAACGCCCCGAGCACCGCGGAGATCGCCCCTGACGCGCCGACGAGGGTCTGGTCGGAGTTCGCGTGCGCCGCCGCGTACGCCAGCAGCGCGAGATAGCCGCAGCCGAGGTAGAAGAAGGCGAATTCGGCACGGCCCATCCGCTCCTCGGCCATCGCCCCGAACACGTACAGGAAGAGCATGTTGCCGAGCAGATGAAGCCAGCTGCCGTGCACGAACAGTGCGGTCAGCGGGGTGAGCAGGGCCTGCACCGAGCCCGCCCACAGCTCGCTCGGGATCACCCCCCAGCGCTCGAAGTACCCGGCCTGGGCGGCGAGCAGGGTGTCGGCGGTGCCGTAGGTGGAGTTGAAGCCGGAGAGCGGGCTGATCAGGAAGACGGCGCAGCACAGGGCGATGAGGGCATATGTCACCTGCGCACCGGCCGCCGTGGCGGCGCGCAGGAGCCTGCCGGTCACTCCGTCTCTCGCGGCCCGCCGATCGATCATGCACAGAGCATGACGCAAGGTGACGGAACGGGACAGACCGCCTCGCCGTGTCTATGGGTATGTGCAAGGCCGTAGGGTTGCAGCAGGACATCCGCAGTTCGACGGCGCACCGCGAGATTCTGTGCGGGAAGCAGCACGATGCTCGACGAAAGAGGACGCAACGATGACAACGGTTCCCCAGCCGACCGACGGGACCCGCTGGCGCTGCACGCTCTGCGGAAATCTCACCCGCTTCGATGTGACCCGCACCTCCAAGGTCGTCGAATACGTCCATCTCGACCTGGCCGGTGAGTCGACCGTCGAGGAACGCGAGGTGGTCAGTGAGACCATCGAGTCGGTCCGCTGCCGCTGGTGTAACGCGGTGGACCAGATCGAACTAGTCGACAGGCCGGGTGCCGACTCCTGACGGGGCCGTGCGGACAGACATTTTGGGGTGACGGATCGTGGAGCAGCCCGATAGCGGCGCCGAGCCGGCCGATGGAGCCGGCGACGCCGTCGAGGCGCTCGACCGCCCGCTGCCCGAAGGCGTACGGCGGCGGGTCGTCGCGCTGGTCTCGGACGCGTTCGGCGGCCTGACCGTCACCGAACTCCCGGCCCAGCTCAGGCAGTACGCCCGCTTCACCCCGACCCGGCGCGCCAAGTTCGCCGGGAACGCGATGGCGGCCGCCCTGGAGAGCGACACCCTGTTCCGTCAGCGCATCGGCGAACGGCTCCGGGAGTCCCAGCCGGAGCTGGCCGCTGCCGTGGAGGCCGGGTCGCCGCCGGCCGCCGCCGATCCCGTCGATGTGGCCGCGGCCGCCTATGTGCTGCGCCCGGTCGGCTGGGTGAAACTGGTCGCCGCCGCCGGCGAGGAGGTCCAGCGCGCCGACGCCGAGCGGGCCGACGAGGAGAGCCGGCGCGAGCTGGAACGGCTGCGCGAGGAGCTCGCCCAGGCCCGGACCCAGACGAAGAGCGAGACCGAACGGCTCCGCGCCGAACTCGACGCGGCCCGCAAGGAAGCCGATTCGCTGCAGCGCAAACTCCGGTCCGCCCTCAGCGAGGTCAAGCGCGGCGAGGCCGCGGTGCGCCGCGGCAAGGCCGAGGCCGACGCCCTGCGGGCCGAGGCGGCTGCCCAGGCCTCCGCCGCCGAGAGCGAGACCCGGCGGCTGCGGGCCCGGCTCGGTGAGGCGGAGGCGTCCGTCGAGGCGAGCCGCAGGGCCTCCAGGGAGGGGCGTTCGGTCGAGGACATGCGGCTGCGGCTGCTCCTCGACACGGTGCTCGACGCGGCCCGGGGGCTGCGCCGCGAACTGGCCCTGCCGCCCTCCTCGATCCGCCCCGCGGACAGTGTCGACGCGGTCGAGCCCGGCGCGATGTCGCCCAAGGACATTGCCGCCAGGGCTCTTTCGGAGACCGATCCGGCCCTGCTCGACCAGTTGCTCGCGCTGCCGCAGGCGCATCTGATCGTGGACGGCTACAACGTCACCAAGACCGGCTATCCGCAGCTGCCGCTGGAGAAGCAGCGGCTGCGGCTGCTGGGCGGTCTCGCGGTGCTCGCCGCGCAGTCGGGCGCCGAGATGACCTGTGTCTTCGACGGGGCCGAACTGGCCGCTCCGGTGCTGCTCGCACCTCCGCGCGGGGTGCGTGTGCTGTTCAGCAAGCCGGGCGTGACCGCCGACGAACTCATCCGCCAGCTCGCCCGCGCCGAACCGCCGGGCAGGCCCGTCGTGGTGGTCTCCACCGACCGTGAAGTGGCGGACGGTGTGGCGAAGGCAGGGGCCAGGCCCGTTGCGTCCGTCTTGCTCCTGAAGCGGCTTTCGCGCGTCTGACGTGCCTTGTGGCCACTTGTCGGAAATCAGGGAACGTACCGTCAAGTCGCCGCTACGCCCTGTGTGATGAGAGTAAAGAAGTACCTGCTGTGGCGAGATTTTTCTTGTGAGGATTTGAACTGATCACAAGATGGTCACTAAGGTCGGGCTTCGAACCTTCGCACGGTTGATCACCCATCCGGGGTGGCAGCGAAGGAACCGCCGAGTCCGTGACGTGCGCGGAGCCGGGGATCAGTCCCCCACAGCCCGGTAGGCGGCTCAGAGGAAGAAGGAGCTCGCCTTCGTGGCGTCCCACCGTCGTCCCAAGCAGCCGAGCCGCGCCCGCGTGACCGTGCTCACCGTGACCGCCGCCGCGGCCGTGGCCCTGACCTCCCAGGCGGCCCACGCCGACCCCAAGCCGACCAAGAGTGAGGTCAAGGCGAAGGTCGAGAAGCTCAACCACGAGGCCGGCGCGGCCAATGAGCAGTACTACGGCGCCAAGGAGAAGCAGCAGAAGCTGGAGAAGGAAGCCGGCGCGCTGCAGGACAAGGTGGCCCGCGGTCAGGGGGAGCTCAACACGCTCCGCAACGGCCTCGGTTCGCTCGCCGCCGCGCAGTACCGCTCCGGTGGCATCGACCCGTCGGTGCAGCTCTTCCTCTCGTCCAACCCGGACACCTTCCTCGACGAGGCCTCGGTCCTCGACCAGTTGACGGCCAAGCAGACCGAGACCCTGGGGAAGATCCAGGAGAAGCAGCGGGTCCTCGCGCAGGAGCGCAAGGAGGCCCAGGACAAACTCGGTGACCTCGCGGACGTGCGCAAGACGCTCGGCGCGAAGAAGAAGAAGCTCCAGGACAAGCTGGCCGAGGCGCAGCGCCTGCTCAACACGATGACCGAGGCCGAGCGCGCGAAGATGCGCCAGGACGAACAGCGTGCCAGCCGCGCCGCGGGCGACCGGGTCGACCTGGGCAACGAGGTCCCCGCCTCCGCCTGGGGTGCCGCCGCCCTGAACGCCGCCGCCGGCCAGGTGGGCAAGCCGTACGGCCGCGGCGGCACCGGCCCCGGATCCTTCGACTGCTCCGGGCTGACCCAGTGGGCCTACGCCCAGGCCAACGTCCACATCTCCCGGGTCACGTACACCCAGGTCAACGACGGCACCCACATCGGGCGCAGCGCGCTGAAGCCGGGCGACCTCGTCTTCTTCAACAACACTGAGCACGTGGGCCTCTACGCGGGCAACAACACCGTCCTGCACGCCCCGTACCCGGGCACGCTCGTCCGCTACGAGTCGATGAACACCATCGGCAGCTTCCAGTTCGGCGTGCGCGTCGGCTGACGACGCCCGAACGGGCGAATTCCCGCGCCCCGCACAGACAGTCCGCCCCGCCGGAGACCACAGGTCACCGGCGGGGCGCCGTCGTTCGTGACCTGCACCCATCCGGCGCGGCCGTTCGTGCGCTCCGTAGTCGCCCGACTACTGTCTGC
Organism: Streptomyces sp. NPDC005151; assembly: GCF_053599875.1. NCBI lineage: Bacteria > Bacillati > Actinomycetota > Actinomycetes > Kitasatosporales > Streptomycetaceae > Streptomyces > Streptomyces sp. NPDC005151. The sequence continues at coordinate 4,414 of NZ_JBSFYR010000074.1, forward strand.
CTGCTGTGCGGCTCCCGTCCGTCGGTCCGCCCGTCCCGGGCGCCAGGGGGCCGCGTACGTCTGCGTACAGCGGAAGGGAGTGCGGCGTCCTGTGGTGTCCCATCGCCGTTCCACACAGCCCGGCGTCAACCGGAGCGTCCGGGTCACAGTCCTGTCCACGGCCGCGGCGACCGCCGCCGCCACGCTCGGGGCGGCAGCCGCGCACGCCGACCCGAAGGACACGCCCCGGACGGCCAGGGCCGAGATCGACCGGCTGTACAGCGAGGCCGAGCACGCCACCGAGCAGTACAACAGGGCGGGGGAGAACGCCGACCGGCTGCGCGGCGAGCTGAACCGGGCCCAGGAACGGGCGGCCCGCGGTCAGGAACGGATCAACCGGATGCGCATGGCGCTCGGTTCGGCCGCCGCCGCGCAGTACCGCTCCGGTGGCATCGACCCCTCGCTCGCCCTGCTGCTCTCCGCCGATCCGGACAGCTACCTCGACCGGGCAGCCACCCTGGACCGGCTGAATGCCCGTCAGACCACCGCCCTGCACGAACTCCAGCACGCCCGGCGCGGCCTCGCGCAGGTCCGTGCGGAGGCCGCCCGCTCGCTCGCCGGCCTGGAGCGCAACAAGGCAGCCGCCACCCGGCACAAACGGACCGTCGAGGGCAAGCTCCGGCAGGCCCGGCAGCTGCTGGCCTCGCTGCCCGCCGCGGACCGGGCGGCCTTCGATCGCGCCTCGCGCTCCGGCCGCGACGCCTCGTTCTCCGCCCTGGCCGGTCTGCCGGCCGGCTCGCCCCGGGCGGCGGCCGCCGTCATGGCCGCCCGCCGGGCCGTCGGACTCCCGTACATCTGGGGCGCCAACGGACCCGCCGGATTCGACTGCTCCGGGCTGATGCAGTGGGCGTACGCCCAGGCCGGTGTCAGCCTGCCGCGCACCTCGCAGGCGCAGCGGTACGCCGGCCACATGGTGCCGCTCTCCGAGGCCCGCCCCGGCGATCTGGTGGCCTACCGCTCGGACGCCAGCCATATCGGGATGTACATGGGCAATGGGCAGGTGATCCATGCTCCGTACCCGGGTGCTCCGGTCCGCTACGACCCGGTCGGCATGATGCCGGTCTCCTCGGTGACCCGCGTCTGACCCGTACCCTCGGTCACGTGGCTGATCAGGGGCGCACCGCAGGGCGGGGACATCACGGACGGCGGCGCGCGGCGGGTGCGGCGCTCGCCGGACTGCTGCTCGCGTCCGCCTGCACGGCCCCCGCCCCCGCCACCCCCGACCCCACCGTCCGGGCCATCGGAGCCACCCTGGACCGCCGCGCCGCCGCCGTCCTGGACCACGACCCGGACGGCTTCCTCGCCGCACTCGCCCCCGGGGCCACCGGGCTGCGGACGGCCCAGCGCCGCGAGCTGGCCCATCTCGCCGACGTGCCGCTGAGCTCATGGGCGTACAAGGTGACGGACGTGCGCGGGCGCGGAGCCGACCGGGCCACCGCCGATGTCGAGTTGCGCTACCGGATCGCGGGCTACGACAGTGCTCCGGTCACCGCGGACCGGGTGCTCGACCTGGAGCGGGACCCGGCGGACGGCCGCTGGTACATCACCGCGGACCGGGCCGGCCGGGACGGCGGCCTGCAGCTGTGGCAGCAGGGCGACGTCCAGGTCGTACGGGGCAGGCGAAGTCTCGTCCTCGGTGTGGGGCGGACAACGACGGAGCTCCGCGCGATCGCGGGCACCGCGGACCGTGCAGTGCCCGCCGTCTCCGCCGCCTGGCCGGAGCGCTGGGCCGGCCGCGTGGTGGTCCTCGTACCGGAGACGATCGACGACATGGCCGGGCTGCTGGGGTCACCGGCGGCGAACTACCGGGGCATAGCGGCCGTCACCACCGGTGAGACCGGCGGCCGGGCGCCCGCGGACCGGGTGATCGTCAACCCTCAGGCGTACGCGACGCTCGGCACGTTCGGGCAGCGGATCGTCCTCACCCACGAGACCGCCCATGTCGCCACCCGCGCCCGCACCTCCGCGTCCACCCCGACCTGGCTCTCCGAGGGCTTCGCCGACTGGGCGGCCTACCGTGCCGAGCACCGGACTGCCGAGCAGGCCGCGCCCGAACTGGCCGACGCGGTCCGGCGCGGTGAGCTGCCCGCCGAACTGCCCACCGACGAGGAGTTCGGGTTCACGGGAGACGCCGGGCGCCTCGCGAGGGCGTACGAGGGCGGCTGGCTGGCCTGCGCACTCATCGCCGGCCACTGGGGCGAGAAGAAGCTCTTCGCCTTCTACCGGGCCGTCGGAGGGCGCTCAGGACGGGACGGAGCGGTGGAGCAGGCGATGCAGGACGCGCTCGGCACGACGCCGCAGGAGTTCACGGCGCGCTGGCGGGAGTATCTGCGGTCCCGTCTCGGCTGACCTGCCCCGCCGGAGCGGACGACCGGACCGGCAGCCGGTGCCGGTCCCGGCGGACCGGCGCGGGCACCGTCTCCTTCCACAGCCGCCGGGACGCGACCAGGGTCGCCGCGACCAGCAGACCGTTGCGTACGAACATCAGCGTCACGCCCTGCGCGTCGCTGGTCACCACGTGGATGAACCCGAGCGGGAACTCCAGCTGGGTGACGCCCGTCGCGACCAGCACCAGAACGGCCGGCAGCCCCATCCGGCTGGACCGGAAGACCAGACAGACCGCCGCGAGACCGACCAGCCACAGCATGTACTGGGGGCTGATCACCCGGCTCGTGGTCGTGAACAGCAGCACCGCCGTGAACGCCGCATCGGCCGGCGTGCTCACCCCGAAGTCACGGGCCAGCAGGCGCCACACCACCAGCCAGCCGAACGCGGCGATGCTCAGCCCCAGCGCCAGCGTGCTCACCAGCGGCACATGCGGCCCCAGGAACTCCAGCGACCCGTAGTTCAGCTCCACCCGGCCCTGCCAGCCGAACTGCCGCGCCACATGGAAGACCAGCGCCCCCAGCGACTCGACCTCGGTGCCGCGGTCGCGCTGGAACCCGAGAAAGGCCAGCGCTCCCGGCAACGCGGCCGTGCACACCACCAGCAGCCCGGCCGCCGTCACCACCGCCGCCGTCCATGAGCGGCGGGTCGACTCCCCGCGCGCGGTCCCGGCCAGCAGCAGCACCGGCCACACCTTCAGCAGCGCGCCGAAGGCGGCCAGCGCCCCCAGCACCCGCGGATGCCGTACCCCCGCCAGCAGCGCCGCCACCGCGACCGCCGTCACCATCACGTCGTACCGCGCGTACGCGGTCGCGCCGAGCAGGGGCACCCCCGCCACCCACACCCAGCCGCCCGCGGTCCGCCTGCCGGTACGGCGGCCCGCGTACAGCAGCAGGCCGAGCACCAGCGCGTCGCAGAGGAAGGCGAGGACGAAGAAGGCCGAGGCGTAGTCCAGGAACGGCAGCAGGGCGGGGGAGAGGATGGCGAGCGCCGCGACGGGCGGGTACTGCCAGGTGACATCGGACTGCGGGTACGTACCGCTTTTCAGCACCTCGGACCAGCCGTGGTAGATCACCGAGACGTCGCTCGTCACGTCCGGGCCCGGCAACGTGACGACCTTGAAGACGCAGAGCAGCAACGCGGCCCTGGTGAGCGCCCACACCGCGACGGGTGCGAGAAATCTGCCGGTGCCGCCTGCTGCTGTCATGCCCGCGCCCATCCCCTTCGCCAGTGGCTCCGAGCCATGATGCACGGCGTGACTGCGGGCGAGCCACCAATCCGGGCCGTTCGGTACTGTCGGCGGCGATGGACAAGACGCTGATCGTGACCAATGACTTCCCGCCCCGCCCCGGCGGCATCCAGGCATTTCTGCACAATATGGCGCTGCGCCTGGACCCCGGACAACTCGTCGTCTACGCCTCCACCTGGAAGCGGAGTCCCGAGGGTGTCGCGGCCACCGCCGCGTTCGACGCAGAGCAGCCGTTCACCGTCGTCCGTGACCGTACGACGATGCTGCTGCCGACCCCGCGGGTGACCCGGCGCGCGGTCCAGCTGCTGCGCGAACACGACTGCACCTCCGTCTGGTTCGGGGCCGCGGCCCCCCTCGGGCTGATGGCGCCGGCACTGCGGAGGGCGGGTGCCCGGCGGCTGGTCGCCACCACCCACGGGCACGAGGCCGGCTGGGCCCAACTTCCCGCGTCCCGCCAGCTGTTGCGCCGGATAGGCGAGGGCACGGACACGATCACGTACCTCGGCGAGTACACCCGCTCCCGGATCGCCGGCGCGCTCACCCCCGAGGCCGTCGGCCGCATGGTCCAACTGCCGCCCGGCGTCGACGAGAGGACCTTCCACCCGGACTCCGGCGGGGACCGGATCCGGGCCCGGCTCGGGCTCTCGGACCGACCCGTCGTCGTCTGTGTGTCGCGGCTGGTGCCCCGCAAGGGCCAGGACACCCTGATCCTCGCGATGCCCGCGATCCTGGCGCGGGAGCCGGACGCCGTCCTGCTGATCGTCGGCGGCGGACCGTACGCCAAGGAGCTGGAGAAGCTGGCCGCGGAGACCGGCGTCACCGACTCGGTGCGGTTCACCGGACCGGTGCCCTGGGAGGAGCTGCCCGCCCACTTCGGCGCGGGCGACGTCTTCGCCATGCCGTGCCGCACCCGTCGCGGCGGCCTCGACGTCGAGGGGCTCGGCATCGTCTACCTGGAGGCGTCCGCTACCGGACTGCCGGTGGTGGCGGGCGACTCGGGCGGCGCGCCCGACGCCGTACTCGACGGCGAGACCGGCTGGGTGGTGCGGGGCGGCTCCGTCGAGGAGACCGCCGACCGCGTCGCCACCCTGCTCGGCGACCCCGAACTGTGCCGGCGGATGGGGGAGCGGGGCCGGGCCTGGGTCGAGGAGAAGTGGCGCTGGGACCTGCTCGCGGAGCATCTCAAGGCGCTGCTCTGAAGATACGGGGAGGGGCCCGCACGACCAGTCGCGCGGGCCCCTCCCCGTACACCTGCAACCGCGGGATCAGCCGTGGTAGATCGACTCCACCTCGTCCGCGAAGTCCTTCGCCACCACATTCCGCTTCAGCTTCAGCGAGGGCGTGATGTGGCCGGCCTCCTCGGTGAACTGCGAGGCCAGGATGCGGAACTTGCGTACCGACTCCGCCTTGGACACCGCCGCGTTGCCGTCGTCCACCGCCCGCTGCACCTCGGCCAGCAGCTCCGGGTCCTCGCGCAGCGACACCACCGTCGAGCCGGCCGGCTTGCCGTGCTCCTCGGCCCAGCGGCCCAGGAACTCCTCGTCCAGGGTGATCAGCGCACCGACGAACGGCCGCCCGTCGCCGACCACCATGCACTCCGCGACCAGGGCGTGCCCGCGGATCCGGTCCTCGATCACTGCGGGAGCGACGTTCTTGCCGCCCGCCGTGACAATGATCTCCTTCTTGCGGCCGGTGATCGTCAGATAGCCGTCCTCGTCGAGGGTGCCGATGTCGCCCGTGTGGAACCAGCCGTCGGCCAGTGCGTCGGCCGTCGCCGCCTCGTTGTTCCAGTAGCTCGCGAACAGATGCTCGCCGTGCAGCAGCACCTCGCCGTCGTCGGCGATCCGGACGACCGAGCCGGGCAGCGGCTGGCCGACCGTACCGATCTTCTGCCGGTCCCACGGGTTGAACGCGGTGGCCGCGCACGTCTCCGTGAGGCCGTAGCCCTCCAGCACCGTGAAGCCGATGCCGCGGTAGAAGTGCCCGAGCCGCTCGCCCAGCGGCGCACCGCCCGAGATCGCGTACTCGCCGCGGCCGCCGAGCACGGCGCGCAGCTTGCTGTAGACCAGCCGGTCGAAGACCCTGTGCTTGAACTTCAGGCCGATGGACGGACCCTGAGGGGTGCCGAGCGCACGGCTGTAGGCGATCGCGATGTTCGCGGCCCTGTCGAAGATCTTGCCCTTGCCGTCGGCCTGCGCCTTGGCACGCGCCGAGTTGTAGACCTTCTCGAAGACCCGCGGCACACCGAGGATCAGCGTCGGCCGGAACGCGGCCAGCTCGTCGGTGAGGTTCTTGATGTCCGGTACGCAGCCGAGCCGGATCGGGGCCATCACCGCGGCCACCTCGACCAGCCGGCCGAAGACATGGGCCGCGGGCAGGAAGAGCAGTACGGAGCACTCGCCGGTACGGAAGAGGGGCTTCAGCCGCTCCACCACGTTGCCGCACTCGGCGAAGAAGCTGCGGTGCGTGAGCACACAGCCCTTGGGGCGGCCGGTGGTGCCCGACGTGTAGACGATGGTGGCCGGGTCGTCGGCCTTGGCGCCGGCGCTGCGCAGGTCGACGGTCTCGTCCGAGACCTCCGTACCCGACGCGGTCAGCTCGTCGACCGCGCCGTTGTCGATCTGCCACACGTTGCGCAGTTCCGGCAGCCGGTCGCGCATGGCGGCGACGGACTCGGCATGCCCGTCGCTCTCCACGATCACCGCGACCGCACCGGAGTCGCCGAGGATCCACTGGACCTGCTCGGCGGAGCTGGTCTCGTACACCGGGACGGTGACCGCGCCCGCGCTCCAGATCGCGAAGTCCAGCTGCACCCACTCGTAGCGGGTACGGGACATCAGACCGATCCGGTCGCCGGGCTGCACACCCGCGGCGATCAGGCCCTTGGCGGCGGCTCTGACCTCGGCCAGGAACTGGGTGGCGGTGACATCGGTCCACACGCCCGCCACCTTGCGGCTCATCACCGCTACATCGGGATGCTGAGCGGCATTGCGGCGGATGAGATCCGTCAGGTTGCCGTCCGAGGGGACCTCGTACAGGGCCGGAAGGCTGAACTCGCGCAAGACTGCTGCTCCTCATCGGGCTCCGGTGTCACGGCTCTGTGTGACGTACCGGCTGCGGTCCAAGACCGGCAGGTTGCTCAGTGGGGTGAGCACGACTGGACTGCCCGGACGTTACCCACCAGTACTCGGTTCCGGATAGGGGGTTCCGGTCAGATGTCTTATGCGTCACACATATCGGTGATCCTCGCGCGCACAGTAGTGCACCCAGGTGACAAGCATGAAGTATTCGCAGGTCCGGCGGGCTCTACCCAGGCCGTCGGCGGCATCCTAGGGTGATCGTCATGCCAGCCGGAGCGAACAGCCGCGAGGGTGCCACCGCACGCCGTACCCGGATCCACGTGGTCAGTGACGTGCACGGGAACACCGAAGCCCTGGCCCGGGCCGGGGACGGCGCCGACGCCCTCGTCTGCCTGGGAGACCTGGTGCTCTTCCTCGACTACGCCGACCACTCGCGCGGCATCTTCCCCGAACTCTTCGGCGTGGAGAACGCCGACCGGATCGTCGAGCTGCGCACCGCCCGCCGCTACGAGGAGGCCCGTGACTTCGGCCGCGGTCTCTGGGCGGGCCTGGACCGCAATGCCACCATCGTCGGTGCGGTGCGCCATCAGTATGCCGAGATGTTCGCGGCCTTCCCCACACCGACGTACGCCACGTACGGCAATGTCGACATCCCCGACCTCTGGCCCGAATACGCCCGCCCCGGCACCACCGTCCTGGACGGCGAACGCGCCGAGATCGGCGGCCGCGTCTTCGGCTTCGTCGGCGGCGGGCTCCGAACCCCCATGCGCACCCCGTACGAGATCAGCGACGAGGAGTACGCCGCCAAGATCGAGGCGGTCGGCGAGGTGGACGTCCTGTGCACGCACATCCCGCCCGACGTACCGGAGCTGACCTACGACACGGTGGCGCGCCGGTTCGAGCGTGGCAGCAGGGCGCTCCTCGACGCGATCCGCCGGACCCGCCCCCGGTACGCCGTCTTCGGCCATGTCCACCAGCCGCTGGTCCGCCGGATGCGGATCGGCGCCACCGAATGCGTCAACGTCGGTCACTTCGCCTCGACCGGCCGGCCCTGGGCCCTGGAGTGGTGACCACACGGCCCCGACCCTGGGACGATGCGCCCCGCGCACGCGATAGCCTTCTGGCGGCAGGCCTCTGCCGACCGACCGGTACACCGCACTGGAGGAGCCACAGCGATGGCTGAACACACCAGCTCGACCATCACGATCGAGGCGGCACCGGCCGACGTCATGGGAGTCATCGCCGACTTCGACCGGTACCCGGAGTGGACCGGTGAGGTCAAGGAGGCCGAGGTCCTCGCCAAGGACGAGCAGGGCCGCGCCGAGAAGGTCCGGCTGGTCCTCGACGCCGGTGCGATCAAGGACGACCACACGCTCGCCTACACCTGGACCGGCGACCATGAGGTCAGCTGGACCCTGGTCAAGTCCCAGATGCTGCGCGCCATCGACGGCTCCTACGCACTGGCCCCGCTCGGCGACGGCAGCCGCACCGAGGTCACCTACCGGCTGACCGTCGACGTCAAGATCCCGATGCTCGGCATGATCAAGCGCAAGGCGGAAAAGGTCATCATCGACCGCGCGCTGGCCGGTCTGAAGAAGCGCGTCGAGTCCGTCCCGCGGGGCTGACCGGATGCGTACGGTCCTCGTCACCGGCCCCGGCGGCGCCGGCCGTACCACTGTTGCGGCGGCGACCGCACTGGCCGCGGCCCGCCGCGGCCGCCGCACACTGCTGCTCTCCACCGACGCCATACCCGGTTTCCCCACCGGCACGGAACCCACCGAGGTCACCGAGGGACTCCGGTTCGCCCGCATCGACTCCGGCGAGCACTTCCGTACCGAACTTCTCTCCCTCCAGGACCAGGCGTCCTCGGTACTCGACCTGCTCGGCGGGAACCGGCTCGACGGCGAGGAGCTGACCGAACTCCCCGGCAGCGCCCAGCTCGCCCTGCTGCACACCCTGCGCCGCGCAGCCCGGGGCGACTGGTCGCGAGACGGCTACGACACCCTCGTCGTCGACCTGCCCCCGCTGCGCGAAGCCCTCGCCGTGCTCGCCCTGCCCGAACAGCTGCGCCGCTATCTGCGCCGCCTGCTGCCCCCGGAGCGCCAGGCCGCCCGCGCCCTGCGCCCGATGCTCGCCCAGCTCGCCGGAGTCCCTATGCCCGCCCAGTGGCTGTACGAGACCGCCGCCCGCCGGGACGCCGAGCTGGCCTCCGTCCAGACCCTGGTCGAGGACCGCAGCACCACGGTCCGCCTCGTCGCCGAACCGGGACCCGCCGCCGAGGACGCCCTGCGCACCGCCCGCACCGGACTCGCCCTGCACGGACTGCGCGTCGACACGCTCACCGTCAACCGGGTGCTGCCCAGGCACTCCTCCGACCCCTGGTTCGCCGATCTCGCCGCCCAGCAGGAAAAGTGCATCGGCCACTGGTACGAGGAGTGGGTGCCGGCCGCGTCCCTGTGCGAGGTGCCCCATCTCGGCCGGGACCCGCAGGGGCTCGACGACCTCACCCTCCTCGACACTTCGTCGAGCTGCACCACCTTCGAGGCGGCGGGCACCGGCGGCGGGCTCTTCGCGGGGGACGGGCTCGCCGCCGAGCTGGACGACCGGCCGGGCGGACGCGCCCAGGACCCCTGGTGGATCGAGGACCCGAACGCCCCGGACGGCCACGACGAGCTGCGGGAACCGTTCCGTGGCCGACCGGACGCGACCGTCTCGCCGCAGCCGGCCGTCGGTGAGGACGGCGACGGGGTCCTGGTCTGGTGCCTGCCGTTGCCCGGAGCCGTCAAGGAGGACCTGCAGCTGGTCCGGCGCGGCGACGAACTGCTCCTGACCGTCGGCCCGTTCCACCGGATCGTGCCGCTGGAGTCCGGGCTGCGCCGCTGCACCGTCTCCGGCGCCGCACTGACGGACGGTGTGCTGCGGGTCCGGTTCACGCCGGACCCCGCACTGTGGCCGCGGACCTCCTGAACGGCGTACCACCGTTCGGGTAACGTCGGTAGTACGCGTCCCGGATGCGGCGGTGGACCACACCCCCGCACGCGCGACGTCCGCAACCACGTCGCAGGAGTCCGCCATGAGCGAAGCCACCGATCGTCCCGTCGACGACGACGCGTGGGCCAAGGCCTGCGCCGAGGACCTGGAAGCCGAGAAGGCCCGTCGCCGCGCCGAGTACAGCCCGCCGATCGGTTCCGCGGCCGAGGAGCTCCGCAAGCTGGTCGACGCCGTGGCCGACAAGGTCGCCTCCCTCCAGTCACCGCTGTTCGGCGTCGCCGCCCAGGGCGCCGTACAACAGGTGATCAAGCAGGCGAAGGCCGCCGTCGAGCCCGTTATCGAACGCAATCCGGACGTCTTCGACCACATTGCCGCGGCCGGCAGCGAACTCCTCGCCGCCTACCGCTCCGCCGTCGAAGGCCAGGAACGCCGCTGGACCCAGGGCGCCGCCGACCCCGGCGGCGCCTCGAAGAAGGCCGGCGACCCCACCGACCCGCGCGACGACGACAGCGGGCCGGGCGAACACATCGACCTGGACTGACCGGCGCCGATAGGGCGGGGAGCGGGGCTCGGGTACGGTTGGCCACAGCGGGGCTCGACCGAAACTGAGGGATTCATGGGACTCACCATCGGCGTCGATATCGGCGGCACGAAGATCGCGGCTGGAGTGGTCGACGAAGAGGGCCGGATCCTCTCGATGTTCAAGGTGCCGACCCCGCCGACGGCTGAAGGCATCGTGGACGCGATCGCGGCGGCAGTGTCCGGCGCCAGCGAGGGACACGAGGTCGAAGCGGTCGGCATCGGCGCTGCCGGATATGTCGACGACAAGCGCGCCACAGTGCTGTTCGCGCCGAACATCAACTGGCGGCACGAACCGCTGAAGGACAAGGTCGAGCAGCGCGTCGGCCTCCCCGTCGTCGTCGAGAACGACGCCAACGCGGCGGCCTGGGGCGAATACCGCTTCGGCGCAGGCCAGGGCCACGACGACGTCATCTGCATCACGCTCGGCACCGGCCTCGGCGGCGGCATCATCATCGGCAACAAACTGCGCCGCGGACGCTTCGGTGTGGCCGCCGAATTCGGCCACATCCGGGTCGTCCCGGACGGGCTGCTCTGTGGCTGCGGCAGCCAGGGCTGTTGGGAGCAGTACGCATCCGGGCGCGCGCTCGTCCGGTACGCGAAGCAGCGTGCCAACGCCACCCCGGAGAACGCCGCGGTCCTTCTCGCCCTGGGCGACGGCACGGTGGACGGCATCGAGGGCAAGCACATCAGCGCGGCCGCCCGGCAGGGCGACCCGGTGGCGATCGACTCGTTCCGCGAGCTGGCCCGCTGGGCCGGCGCCGGACTCGCCGACCTCGCCTCGCTCTTCGACCCGTCCGCGTTCATCGTCGGCGGCGGCGTCTCGGACGAGGGCGAGCTCGTCCTCGACCCGATCCGCAAGTCGTTCCGGCGCTGGCTGATCGGCGGCGAATGGCGGCCGCACGCCCAGGTGCTCGCGGCCCAACTGGGTGGCAAGGCAGGCCTGGTGGGCGCGGCGGACCTGGCCCGCCAGGGCTGAGCCCACCACGTCACGGACAACACCGGACGCCCGTCGCGCCCTCACCGGCAGCGGCGGGCGTCCGTCGTATGGTGAGCCGTATGGTCATGACGGAGCTGCCCGACTCCCGTACCGAGCCGGACGGTTCGGCCGTCATCAGAGTGCTCAGCTACAACATCCGGTCGATGCGCGACGACCGTGAGGCGCTGGCCCGCGTCATCCGCGCCTGCGCACCCGATCTGGTCTTCATCCAGGAGGCCCCGCGCTTCTTCCGCTGGCGCAAGCGCGCCGCCTGGCTCGCCGCCCACACCGACCTGGTGGTCCTCTCCGGCGGCGCCACCGCCGCCGGGCCGCTGCTCCTGTGCTCGCTGCGCGCCACCGTGGAACGCACGGAGGACCTGCTGCTGCCGCGCACCCCCGGACTGCACCGCAGAGGCTTCGCCACTGCGGTGGTACGGATCGCGGGCACCCGGATCGGACTGCTGAGCTGCCATTTGAGTCTGCGCCACGAGGAGCGCGTGGTCCAGGCGGACCTGCTGCTCGACCGGCTGGACGCCATGGAGGTCGAGCATGTCATCGTGGCCGGCGACCTCAACGACGCACCGGAGGGGAAAGCCTTCCAGCTGCTGGCCGGGCGGCTCCAGGACGGCCGGTCCGTCCGGCCGTGGGGTGGCGAGCTCACCTTCCCGGCCCACGATCCGCGCCTGCGCATCGACGCGGTCTTCGCGAGCAGAGGCATCGAAGTCCTCGGCTGCGGAGTCCCGTCGGGACTGCCCGGCGTCACGGAGCAGGACCTGTGCGCGGCCACCGACCATCTGCCGGTACTGGCCGCGCTCAGGGTGCCCGCCCTGTCCTCGCCCGCCTAGTGCCCCCCGGAGTCTCGCCGGGCCTGCGGCGTCCGGTCCGACCCTCATACGACCGGACACCCTCAGCCGGCCTGATCCGGGGGAGACGACTCAGAGCCTGTCGGGTGACCTCTGATCGGGCGGCCACGCCCTGGCACGCACGCTTCCCGCGTTGCCGAAATGCCCTAGTAGCTCCTTCCCCAAGCTCTCAGCTTCGTTCGAGCAGGGGAGACCCCATCCGAGGGCCTTCCGGCGCCTTGGAATTGCACGCACCAGACCGCGTCCGCTTTCCGATCGAAGGTCACCCGACAGGCTCTCAGACCACCGCGCCGCGCCCGGGGTCGTCGTCATCCTCGTCGTCGGGCTGCATCCGCGCGACCAGGGTGGCGAAGCCGCCCAGGAAACCGCCGATGCAGACCGTGGTGAGCCACCACGTCATCTCCCACTGCAACAGCACAGCGAGCAGCATCAGCACCGGTCCGCCGACGACCGCGAGCCAGGCGAACTTCGCCGTGACATCGGCCTCCGGCAGCGGAGGCGGCTCCGGCGGGACGAAGTGTCCCTCGTCGCTGTCGCCGTCCGCCGGTTCCGCCACCTCGTAGTCGCGGGGACCGCCGACACCGGGGGCGAAGACGACCGAACTGCCGAGCGGCTTCTCCGGCGGCTTCTTCTTCTTGATGCCCTTGTCCGGCTCCAGGAGGTTGCGCTCGCCGTCCTCCAGGAGCGCGAGGCCGTCGATCGACTTGAACGGCTTGGCGCCCGGCGGGTCCGGCGGCTCCTCGCCGTAGCCCGCGACGATCGCCTCCCAGGCGGCGTCCTCGTCGACTGCCTCACCCTGGCCCGGACCCCCGGGGACATGTGGCGCACCCGCGCCGCCCTCGGGCACGGCCGTTCCCTCGGTGGGGCGCGGTTCGCGCTCCTCCTCGCTACCCGCGCGCTCCGCGTCGTGCTCAGCCACCTGACGTGCTCCCCTTCTGCCCGATGCTCGGAGCGAGGCGGCCGATGAACGAGTAGCTCTCGTCGAAGATCCGCTCCGCATCGTGGTCCAACGTCGCCACGTGGTAGCTCTGTTCCAGCAGGATCTCCTCGACATCCGTGGACGACACCCGGCTGAGGATCCGCGCCGAGTCCGCCGGCGGCACCACATGGTCCTGCGGGCTGTGCAGCAGCAGGAGCGGCTGGGTGACCTGCGGCAGCTCCGCGTCGACCAGCCGGAAGAAGTTCCGCAGGGAGTGCGCCGCGTGCAGCGGCACCCGGTCGTAGCCGATCTCGGTGGAGCCTTCCCGGGCGATGTCGTTCGCCACGCCCTTCGTGGACGGCAGCAGATGGCGGACGACCGGCAGTGCGTACGCCGCCAGGCCATGCACCTTGTTGCCCGGATTGACGAGCACCAGACCGCTGATCGCGTCTCCGTGCTTCGCCGCCAGCCGCAGCGACAGCGCACCGCCCATGGACAGCCCGAAGACGAAGACCTGACGGCACCGCTCCGACAGGGCCCGCAGCTCCCGGTCCACCTCCGCGTACCAGTCCTGCCAGCCCGTGACCTGCATGTCCTCCCAGCGGGTGCCGTGCCCGGGCAGCAGCGGCAGCGCGACCGTGAGTCCGCGCTCCGCGAGATATTCGGCCCAGGGGCGCAGCGACTGAGGCGAACCGGTGAATCCGTGACAGAGGAGGACGCCGACCTCTCCGCCCTCGTGGCGGAACGGCTCGGCTCCGGGAAGGACCGGCACCGGGGTCTCCTGTTCGTGAGGCTCGAAAGGGAGCGAAAGGGGGAGTGTAAGACCGACCGGCAATTGGGGGGCGGCGTCACGGGGCCGGGGCACGCACCTCGCGGCGTTGTCGTCCATCACCATGGCTCCGCCATGGCTCAATCCTCCGCCTTGCGATGCACGCACCCCAGCCCCGCTCCTTCACCCACCCCCCAATTGCCGGTCGGTCCAAGAAGGACTACTTCACCGTACGCGACCGGACTGACACCGACCAGGGCCGTCACCGGTCACAGCCGTGCTTCGGCCCCGTGCCGGGCAGGAACGGCGGCAGCACCACGGGTTAAGGTCAATGCGACAGCACACAGGAGGCACCCGAGTTGATCTACGGCGCAATGAAGTTCTCCATCGGCGGGTCATTGAAGCTCGCCTTCAGGCCGTGGGTGGAGGGCCTGGAGAACATCCCCGCTCAGGGGCCGGCGATACTCGCGAGCAACCATCTCTCGTTCTCCGACTCCTTCTTCCTGCCGGCCGTACTGGACCGCAAGGTCACCTTCATCGCCAAATCCGAGTACTTCACCGCGCCCGGCGTGAAGGGCAGGCTGACCGCCGCCTTCTTCAAGGGCGTCGGCCAGCTCCCGGTGGACCGGTCCGGTGCCCGCGGTGCCGGTGAGGCGGCGATCAAGGCCGGTATAGAGGTCATCGAGAGCGGCGGGCTCTTCGGCATCTACCCGGAGGGCACCCGGTCGCCCGACGGCCGCCTGTACCGCGGCAAGCCCGGCGGTCTCGCCCGGGTGGCGCTTGCCACCGGAGCACCCGTCATCCCCGTGGCGATGATCGACACGGAGAAGATCCAGCCGCCCGGTCAGGTGATCCCCAAGCTGATGCGCCCGGGCATCAGGATCGGCAAGCCGCTCGACTTCAGCCGCTACCACGGCATGGAGGGCGACCGCTTCATTCTCCGCTCGGTCACCGACGAGGTGATGTACGAGATCATGAAGCTCTCCGGACAGGAGTACGTCGACATCTACGCGACCGCGGCCAAGCGCCAGATCGCGGACGAGGCGAAGCGTCGCGCGGAGGAAGAGAAGCACGTGGGCAGAAAGCCCGGCGCGGAAGGGTGACGGAACAGCCGGCGCGTCACCGCGTCGGCGTCCGTCCGGGGGTGGGGGACATGGCCAAGCGCGAGCGGGTCGTACGGATGTCGGTCGAACAGCCGCTGTGGCGCGCGCTGACCGCGTACCGGCTTCTGACGATGGTCTACGCGATCCTGCTGGCCATTTTCGGCCGGGAGAAGTACGACCGGCCCTGGGTGGCTGTCACCTTCCTGGCCGTCATGGCGGTCTGGACGCTCGCCACCCTCCCGAAGGTCGCGAACGCCGCGAACTGCACCAAGCGGTTCCTCGGCGCCGACCTCGTCCTCGCCCTGGCCGGCATCCTCCTCACTCCGCTCGCCGACTTCGACGCCCAGCACTTCGACGGCCCGACCCTGCCGTCCATCTGGACCGCGGGCTCCGTCCTGGCGTTCGCGATCAAGGGCGGCTGGCGGTGGGCGGCGCTGGCCTCCACCTTCGTCGCTGTCGCCAACATCATCGAGCGCGGCGAACCCAGCCGGGACACCTTCCACAACGTGCTGCTGGTCTGGGTCGCCTCCATCGCCATCGGGTACGTCGTCGAGGTCGCCCGCGCCAGTGAGCGCACTCTCGCCCGCGCCCTGGAGATCGAGGCGGCGACCCGGGAGCGGGAGCGGCTGGCCCGTGACATCCACGACAGCGTGCTCCAGGTCCTCGCCATGGTGCAGCGCCGCGGCACGGCGCTGGGCGGCGAGGCCGCCGAGCTGGGCCGGATGGCAGGGGAACAGGAAGTCGCCCTGCGCACCCTTGTCTCCAGCGGTCTGGTGCCCACCACCCGGGTCTCCGAGGACACTTCCGAGGGCGCGGTGGTCCGTACGGTCGAGGTCGACGACCGGGAGGACGGCCCGTCCGGTTCGGCCGACTGCGATCTGCGCGCCCTGCTGGCCCCGCACGCCGGCTCCCGGGTCAGCTTCGCGGAGCCCGGTGCTCCGGTCCTGCTCGCCCCGGCGGCGGCGAAGGAACTCGCGGCCGCTGTCAGTGCCGCCCTGGACAATGTCAGGGTGCACGCCGGCCAGGACGCCCAGGCGTGGATACTCGTCGAGGACTGGCCGGACGAGGTGATCGTCACGGTCCGGGACGACGGCCCCGGCATCCCGGAGGGGCGGCTGGCCCAGGCCGAGGGGGAAGGCCGGATGGGGGTCGCCCTGTCGATCCGGGGGCGGCTGCGCGACCTGGGTGGCACAGCAGAGTTGATCTCGGTGCCCGGCCAGGGCACCGAGGTCGAGTTGAAGGTTCCGAAGGTTTCACGGGGGAAGGCAGGATCCGGCCGATGAGTACGGAGAACACCGCGGGCGCCGAGAACGCGCAGGGCGCCGAGCAGCGGACCATCAGGGTGATGGTCGTCGACGACCATCCGATGTGGCGCGACGCCGTCGCCCGCGACCTCGCCGAGTCCGGCTTCGACGTGGTGGCGACCGCGGGTGACGGACCGCAGGCCGTGCGCCGGGCAAGGGCCGCCACCCCCGACGTCCTGGTCCTCGACCTGAACCTGCCGGGGATGCCCGGCGTCCGGGTCTGCAAGGAACTCGTCGGCTCCCACCCGGGCCTGCGGGTCCTGGTGCTCTCGGCGAGCGGTGAGCACGCCGACGTACTGGAAGCGGTGAAGTCCGGCGCCACCGGCTATCTGCTCAAGTCGGCCAGTACGCAGGAGCTGACCGAGGCCGTGCGGAGCACCGCCGTCGGCGACCCGGTCTTCACCCCGGGCCTCGCCGGACTGGTGCTCGGCGAGTACCGCAGGCTGGCATCCGAGCCCACGCCCGTCGCGTCGGACGAGCCGAAGGCACCGCAGCTGACGGACCGGGAGACCGAGGTGCTGCGGCTGGTCGCCAAGGGACTCTCGTACAAGCAGATCGCCGAGCGGCTGGTCATCTCGCACCGCACCGTCCAGAACCATGTCCAGAACACCCTGGGCAAGCTCCAGTTGCACAACCGGGTGGAGCTCGTGCGGTATGCGATCGAGCGCGGCCTCGACGACGCCTGAGCTCAACGGCGTCCGATCTCAACGACGCCCGAGTCACGCGGGTCGGAGTACTGACCGGGGGCGGCGACTGCCCCGGACTCAACGCGGTCATCCGCGCCGATCCGGCGCTCTACGCGGAGGTCGGCGTCTTCTTCGGCTGAGCGCGAGCGGCGCACCAGGGATACGGGCCGTATATTCGCGGCTATTCGGCCTGTGACTCTGTCTTTCTGGAGAAATCGTGGAAATCCTGGCATTCGGTGTGCAGTCCGACGAGAAGCCGCTGATCGAGAAGGCCTTCGCCGGACAGCACGAGGTCCGCTGCCTGGACGTATTCCTCAACAAGGACACCGCGCCCATCGCGGCGGGCTACGAGATCATCTCCACCAGCGTCAACGCCGACCTGGGCAGCGGCGTGCTGCAGACGCTCGCCGCGGGCGGCACGCAGATGATCGCCCAGCGCTCCACGGGCTTCAACAACATCGACCTCGATGTCGCCGAACGTCTCGCCCTGCGGGTCGCCCGGGTCTCGTACTACTCGCCGTACTCGGTCGCCGAATTCGCCTGGACGCTCGCCATGGCGGTCAATCGCCGCATCATCCGCGCCGCGAGCCGCACCCGCGACTTCGACTTCCGGCTCGACGGTCTCCTCGGCCGGGACATGCACGGCCGTACGGTCGGCGTGATCGGCACGGGCAAGATCGGCGAGGCCTTCACCCGTATCGCGCACGGCTTCGGGATGAAGCTGCTCGGCTGGGACGTGGCCGAGAACCCCGCCTGCACCGAACTCGGCATGACCTACGTCGAGAAGGAACAGCTCCTCGCCGAGTCCGACCTGATCAGCCTCCATGTCCCGCTGCTGCCCGCGACCCACCACATCATCGGTAAGGAAGCCCTGGCCGCGATGAAGGACGACGTGATCCTGATCAACTCCAGCCGTGGCGGACTGGTGGACACCTCGGCCCTGGTCACCGCATTGCGGGCGGGCCGCTTCACCGGTGTCGGACTCGATGTGTACGAGGCGGAGGCCGGGCTCTTCTTCCTCGACAAGTCCCTGGAGGGTGTCGACGACGACACCCTGGCCCGGCTCGTCACCTTCCCGAACGTCATCGTCACCTCGCACCAGGCGTACTACACGGAGGACGCCGTGGCGCAGATCATCGACGCCACCGTGCAGAACGTCGCCGACTACCTGGCCCGCCGCCGCAGCGACAACGTCCTCGTCCCCAGGCCTCCCCAGGCCTAGTGCCCCTCCCCGGCAGGCTTTGCCCCGTCGCACCGCCCAGCACGCCCGCTCACCGCGTTGGCCACAAGTCCTGGTAGCTCCTTCCCCAGGCTCTCAACTTCGTTCGAGCAGGGGAGACCCCACTGGGGGACTTCCGGCCGCCTTGCGATCGCACGCACCGGACGACGCTCCTCATGGGGCAAAACATTGCCGGTCACGACATTGGGTCCTGTCGTCGGATCAGCCCGGCCTGATCCGAAAGAAAGGCTCTGAGGCCCCGGCCCGTCTCGGCGGATTCCGGAGCCCCGTCCGCGTCCGCGGTCAGCCGGGCACGGGCAGCCCCGCCAGCAGCTCGGCGACGATCGACGCGCCGCGCAGCGTCAGCACCGACTCCGGGTGGAACTGCACCGACGCGAACCCGCCCCCGCGCAGCGCGTGCAGTTCTCCGGTGGCCGCGTCCCGGCTCACCTCGATGGAGTGCGCGGCCAGCTCGGTGACCGTCTCGTCGTCGCAGCGTGCGGTGAAGCTGTTGTAGAAACCGACCGTCTCCGGGCGCCCGAACAGCTCGATCCGGGTCTGCGCGCCCTGGTACGACACGGTCTTGCGGACGATCTCCAGACCCAGCTCCGCCGCGATCAGTTCATGGCCCAGGCACACGCCCAGCAGCCCGTGCCGGTGCTCCCGCACCAGCTCCGCGGCGAACTCGCGCAGCAGCCGCATCTTCGGATCGCCGGTGTCGGCCGGATCCCCGGGCCCGGGGCCCAGCACGACCGGGCCCGTGTGCGCCCGTACGGTCTCGCGCAGCCCCGGCTCGTCGTAGCGGTGCACCGACACCTCAAGGCCCGAGGCGCGCAGCAGATGCGCCAGCATCGCGGTGAAGGTGTCCTCCCCGTCGATCACCAGCGCATGGCCGGAGAGCTCCTGCGTGCGCTCCTGCATCCGCAGCCAGAACGGCGCGAGCCCGTCCCGCCGGGCGTCCAGGGCGGCCCGCACCCGGGGGTCACCGGCCAGTTGCGGACGCGTCTCCTCCGCCCGAGGCCGTCCCGGCCGCACGCCCAGTGCGGTCAGTACCCCAGCCGCCTTCGCATGGGTCTCGGCGACCTCACTGTCCGGATCGGAGTGGCGTACGAGCGTCGCCCCGACCGGCACCCGCAGCCGTCCGTCGGCCGCGATGTCGGCGGTACGGATCAGGATCGGCGAGTCCAGGGTCTGTGCCCCGCCCGGCTCCTGCCGCAGCAGGGCCAGCGCGCCCGCGTAGTAGCCGCGGCCGCCGGGCTCGTACCGCTCGATGACCCGGCACGCGTTCTGCACGGGCGAGCCGGTGACGGTCGCGGCGAACATGGTCTCCTTCAGCACCTCCCGCACATCCAGCGAGGAGCGCCCGCGCAGCTCGTACTCGGTGTGCGCGAGATGCGCCATCTCCTTGAGCCGCGGCCCGATCACCACGCCGCCCATGTCGCCGACGGTGCACATCATCTTCAGTTCCTCGTCGACCACCATGGAGAGCTCCTCGGTCTCCTTGCGGTCGCCGAGGAAGGTCAGCAGGCTCTCGGCGGTCGGCCCTTCGGCGGGGTAGCGGTACGTTCCGCTGATCGGGTTCATCACGACCGTCCCGCCGGACATCCGCACATGCACTTCCGGGCTGGCGCCGACCAGCGTCCTCTCCCCGGTGTGCACGACGAACGTCCAGTACGCACCCCGCTCACCGGCCAGCAGCCGACGGAACAGGGCCAGCGCGTCGGTCCGCCCGAACCCCGGGATGTCGCCCTGGAAGGTCCGCCGGATGACGAAGTTCGCGCCCTCGCCCTGCCCGATCTCGTCCTCGATGACCCGCCGGACGACGCCGGCGTACTCCGCGTCGGGGACGTCGAAGGCGCCGTGCTCGACCCGTACGTCATGGGTGGGCAGCGCGGCGAGCACCTCGTCCAGCGGAAGCTCGTACGTCTCGTCCGCGACGAGCACGGACAGCGGTGTCCCGTCGTCGCGCACGTCGAATCCGCGCTCGGCGATCTGCCGGAACGGCACCAGGGCGAGCGAGGGCTGCGGTCCGACCGGGAGACCGGCGAGCCGGTCGGCCTCCCGGACCCGGCCGATCAGCACCTCGACGATGTCGTGGTCGTGACCGGGGGTGCGCCTGCGCAGCAGCGCGAACGGCGGGCAGTCGTCCCGGACCAGCCGGGCGAGGACGGATGCGGTGCGATGAGGCATGGGGTGGTGTTCCTTCCGGATGGAGGAACGGCCCCGAAACGCAGAGAAGGCCGCCCCTCGGGCGGCCTTCGCGTGGTCTGTCGCGCGCGATGAATCAGTGGGCCGCCGGATGAGCGGTCCACCACCAGTTCTGGTGCGTCTGCGCGAACATGTCCGAACCCTATCGGACGCCCGGTTCATCCGAGCGCGCGTCTCAACTGTTGAGCGTACGGATGGATGCCCCCCTGGACCCCGTAATGTTGTGGTTGTGACCGTGAACGCCAATACCTCCGTCGCCGGTGGCAACACCTGGCGAGACCTTCCCGCGGCGCAGCAGCCCGAGTACCCCGATGCCGAGGCTCTGCGCGATGTACTCGCGGACCTCGCGTCGTATCCGCCGCTCGTCTTCGCGGGCGAGTGCGACCAGTTGCGCGCCCGCATGGGAGCCGTCGCCAAGGGCGAGGCGTTCCTGCTGCAGGGCGGCGACTGCGCCGAGGCCTTCGACGGTGTGTCGGCCGACCACATCCGGGCCAAGCTGAAGACGCTGCTCCAGATGAGCGCTGTCCTGACCTACGCGGCCTCCGTGCCCGTCGTCAAGGTGGGCCGGATCGCCGGCCAGTACTCCAAGCCGCGCTCCAAGTCGACCGAGACCCGCGACGGCGTGACCCTGCCGACCTACCGCGGCGACTCCGTCAACGGCTTCGCCTTCACCGAGAAGGCCCGCGTCCCGGACCCGGACCGGCTGAAGCAGATGTACCACGCGTCCGCTTCCACGCTGAACCTGGTCCGCGCCTTCACCACCGGCGGTTACGCCGACCTGCGCCAGGTCCACGCCTGGAACCAGGACTTCGTGAAGTCGTCCCCGTCCGGTCAGCGTTACGAGGCGCTGGCCCGCGAGATCGACAACGCGCTGAACTTCATGAAGGCGTGCGGCACCGACCCGGCCGAGTTCAAGGCGGTCGAGTTCTACTCCTCGCACGAGGGGCTGCTGCTGGACTACGAGTCGGCGCTGACCCGCACCGACTCGCGCACCGGTGAGCTGTACGACACCTCCGGTCACATGGTCTGGATCGGTGAGCGCACCCGCCAGATGGACGGCGCGCACATCGAGTTCGCCTCGAAGATCCGTAACCCCATCGGCATCAAGCTCGGCCCGACGACCACCGTCGACGAGGCGCTCGGCTACATCGACCGCCTCGACCCGGACCGCGAGCCCGGCCGGCTGACCTTCATCGTCCGGATGGGCGCCGACAAGGTCCGCGACAAGCTCCCCGCGCTGGTCGAGAAGGTCACCGCGTCCGGTGCGGTCGTCGCCTGGGTCACCGACCCGATGCACGGCAACACCTTCGAGGCGGCCTCCGGCCACAAGACCCGTCGCTTCGACGACGTCCTGGACGAGGTCAAGGGCTTCTTCGAGGTGCACAAGGGCCTCGGTACGCACCCGGGCGGCATCCACGTCGAGCTCACCGGTGACGACGTCACCGAGTGCGTCGGCGGCGGCCACGAGATCTTCGTGGACGACCTGCACCAGCGGTACGAGACGGCTTGCGACCCGCGGCTCAACCGCAGCCAGTCGCTGGACCTGGCGTTCCTGGTCGCCGAGATGTACCGGGACCAGTAGCCGTCACCGCAGGTAGCGCACGTACGACTGTGGGGCACGGATCGATGTGATCCGTGCCCCACAGGGCGTTCCGGGACTTTTACCGGTCCTGGGCGCCGGGTAAGGTTAGGTTGGCCTCACCGTTCAGCGGGGTGGCATCCATGACCCATCCTGCCGGGAGGTGAACCGCATGTACGTCTGCTCGTGTTTCGGCATTACGGAGCAGCAGGTCAAGGAACATGCGGACGCCGGGGCGTGCACCCCCCGTCAGATAGCCAACGCCTGCAAGGCGGGCACCGACTGCGGTGGCTGTGTCCGCCGGATTCAGGCGATGCTCGGCCGCGGTGCGTGCGCGCGCCGGGAACTGCTGGATCAGAAGCAGGCCCCCGGTGACGCCCCCGAGCAGACCCCCTCGACCGCACCGGGTGCGGCCCCCCGCATTGGTCCGGGCATCGCCCCCGGGCGGATCCCGGGCATCGGTCCCGGTCCGGTCCCGGGCATCCGGCTCCCCGACGCGGCCTGAACCCGGCTCTCCCGGACCCGGCCGTCCCGCACTCAGCTGTCCCGGACTCAGCTGTCGGGCTGCTCGATCTGCTGCGCGATGTAGAGCGGCTCGCCGAGCTTCTCGATCAGTTCCAGCTGGGTGTCGAGGTAGTCGATGTGCTCCTCCTCGTCCTCCAGGATCGATTCAAAGATATTTGCGGACGTGATGTCGCCCTTCCCGCGCATCAACTCGATACCGCGCTTGAGCCGGTCGATCGCCTCCACCTCGACCTGGCGGTCGGCCTGGAACATCTCGGTGACCGTCTGGCCCACGCGTACATGGAAGAGCCGCTGATAGTTGGGGAGCCCATCGAGGAAGAGGATGCGGTCCGTCAGGGTCTCGGCGTGCTTCATCTCGTCGAACGACTCGGACCGCGTGTACTTCGCGAGCTTCGTCCAGCCGAAGTTGTCCTGCATCTTTGCATGCAGGAAGTACTGATTGATGGCAGTCAATTCGGCGGTCAGCTGTTCGTTCAGGAACTCGAGGACCTCGGGGTCGCCCTGCATCGCAGAGGCTCCTTCCAACCGGTGAACTGGGCACGTTGGCCGCATCCTCGCACCGCACCCCCCAGCCGTCCAGTAAGTACATGCTTAGTACGAGTTGTCCGAATAGTCGCTACCCTGGTCATGACCACCCCTGCCTGTCTGTCACCATGGAGGCATGGGTCAGCCGGAAAGCCGGGAATACCGCGAATCAGAGCAGTCCGAGCTACCGCCGGGTCAGCGACTGCAGCGCGGTTGGCCGGTTACCCACTACGGGCCCGTTCCCAAGTTCAAGCCCGACCGCTGGGAGTTCCGGGTCTTCGGGGCCACCACGGACGGCGAGAAGCACTGCTGGAACCACCAGGAGTTCTCGGCCCTGCCGTTCTCCTCGGTCGTCGCCGATCTGCACTGCGTCACGAAATTCAGCATGCTCGGGGCCGAATGGGGCGGGGTCCTCGCCCGTACGATCCTGGAACTCGCGCCACCCGCGCCCCAGGTCACGCATGTGATGGTCTGGGCCGAGTACGGATTCAGCTCGAACCTGCGGCTCGCCGACTTCACCTCGGACCGCACGCTTTTCGCCACCCACAAGGGCGGTGAGCTGCTCACCGCGGAGCACGGCTTCCCGCTGCGCCTTGTCGTACCGCACCTGTACGCCTGGAAGGGGCCCAAGTGGGTCCGGGGCGTCGAGTACATGACGGCCGATCGCCGGGGCTTCTGGGAGGAGCGCGGCTACCACAACATCGGCGACCCGTGGCGCGAGCAGCGCTACTCCTACCAGGAAGAGCCCGGGGAAGGCCCCGAGCTCTGACCTGACGGTCCCGGTGCGGGGCCTTCCTCAGTGGTGGTACTGGTGCACCACCGCGTGGCCCTTGCCGCGGCCGATCATCCACTTGTTGACCGGTGTGGTGACGACGAAGGCGGCGGCCAGCGACAGCGCGAGTGCACCCCAGAACAGCGCGTCGGCGAGCTGTGCGTCCATGGCGCCCGGCCACAGGACGATCACGCCGTTGTCGATCAGTTCCATCACCGCGATGGAGAGGGTGTCGGCGGCCAGGGCGACCCGGAACGCGGTACGGAAGTCGACGCCGGCCTTCAGGATCGAGCGCAGCGTCAGCATGTAACCGAAGAAGAACGCCAGGATGATCGCGAGGACCATCGTCCCCGTGTTGCCCCAGCCGAGCGCCGTGCCGATCACCATGCCGAGGATCTCGCCGATGGCGCATCCGGTGAGGCAGTGCAGTGTGGCGCGCGCGGCCATGGCCCAGTCGACCCGGCCGGGGGAGTGCGCCGCGTGGCCGGCGTGAGCCGAGTGGTCGGCATGGCTGCTGCCGTCGTGGCCCTGCCCGTGGTGCTCGTGGTGCTGCTCGTGCTGCTGGTGCTCTTCGTCACGCGTGTCGCGCTGCATGGCGATCCCCCCAATGCCGGTAGCGGTTCCTGTCGACGACAAGAACCATATACCCCCTAGGGGTATTCCTCAATGGGTTTCGCGGTCACCCGCAGTCGCGCAGCCCCTTCAGTCGCGCCACATCCGCCGCATGGCCTTCCTTGCCGCCCGGCGTCTCGATGATCAGTGGTACTCCCGCTGTCGCCGGATGCGCGAACAGCTCCCGGAACGGCTCCTCGCCGATGTGTCCGGCGCCGATGTTCTCGTGCCGGTCCTTGTTGGCTCCGACCACGTCCTTGGAGTCATTGGCGTGGATCAGCTTCAGCCGCCCCTCGCCGACCGTGTCCACCAGCAGGTCCAGGGTCTGCTTCATGCCCGCGGGGCCCGCCAGATCGTGCCCCGCCGCGTAGATGTGGCAGGTGTCGAGACAGATACCGAGCTTGGGGTGGGCGTCGAGTGCGTCGAAATACGGGCCGAAGTCCCAGGTCCGCGAGCAGAGCGAGAATCCCTGTCCGGCGGTCGACTCCAGCAGCAGATATGGGTCGTCGTCATGGGTCAGCTCGTCGAGGAGCGGCCTCATGTGCGCCCGTACCTGCGCCAGGGCCTCCGCGCGCGGCCGGCCGCCGGTCGCCGAGCCGGTGTGCACCACGACGCCCAGGGCGCCGATCTCACGGGCCCGGCGCAGGGAGTGGCGCAGCGAGTCCACCGACTTCTCCACGGTGGCCTCGGTGTGCGAGCCGAAATTGATCAGGTACGGGGCGTGGACGTATGCCGGTATCGACTCGTCTGCACACCCGGCGCGGAACTGTTCGTCCTGCGCCGGGTTCCCGGTGGGTGTGGCCCAGCCGCGCGGATTGGCGACGAAGACCTGGACGGCCTCCGCCCCCATCTCGCGGGCGTAGGGCAGACCGACTTTGGCGAGGCCGCCGGCCACGGGGATATGGCCGCCGACGGGGTTGCGCATATGGATCTAGAGCCCCTTGGTCTTGATGGTGATGGTGCTGCCCTCGGGGGCCTGTTCGCCGCCGTCCACGGACTGACTGGCGATCTTGTCGCTGAAGGAGAGGAACGGGCGGTCGACCTTGACCTCGAAGCCCGCCTCCTTCAGTAGCTTCGTCGCCTCGTCGACGTCCTTGCCGGTGACGTCCGGTACGTCGATCATCCGCGGGCCCTTGGAGACCGTGAGCGTGATGGTGTCGCCCTCGGCGGCCTGGGCGCCCTGGCCCGGGGACTGGTGCGCGATGTCGCCCTCGGCCTCGGGAGAGTTGACGCGGCCGGGCAGCACCTCGGCCTTCAGCCCTTCCTCGTCCAGTGCGGCGGTGGCGTCCTGGACCGACAGTCCGGTGACATCGGGGACGTCGACCGGGCTGCCCTTGCTGACGACCAGGGCGACCGCGGAGTCGGGGTGGCGCTCGGCGCCCGCTCCGGGATCCGTACGGATCACGTCGCCCCGGTCGAACTCCCTGCTGAACTCCCTGGTGACCATGCCGGGCACCAGCCCGCTCTTCTTCAGCGTCTGCCTGGCCTCGGCCAGCGCGATGCCCTCGACGGCGGGCACCCTCACGATCTCCGGGCCGCGCGACACGGTGATCGTCACCGAGCCGTTGCCCCGGATCCGGGCGCCGGACTTCGGATCGCTGCCGATGACCCTGCCGCGCTCGACGCTGTCGCTGTAGGCCAGCTTGACGCTCTTCAGCTCCAGCCCGGAGTCCGAGAGCCGCTGCCCGGCCGCCTTCTCGGTCTGGCCGAGAAGGGAGGGGACCCGGGTGAACTGTCCCGAGTTGATGTACCAGACACCGGCACCGGCCCCGAGCACCAGCAGCACGGCGACGATCGCGGCAAGCATTCCGCGCCGCGGCCCGCGTCGGGCCTGCCGGTCCTGCTCGGGCGGCAGCGGCGGGGGCATCTCCAGCCGGCTGGTGTGGTGGGCGGTGCCCTGACCCTCCGGGAGCACCCGGGGGATCACACTCGTGCGGTCCTCGGCGACGTCGTGCACCTCGGCGAGGGCCTGCGGCGGTACGGCGTCCAGTTGTTCGTCGGTGAGCGCGGCGCGCGCGGTGCGGGCCTCGGCCAGCAGGGCCACCGCGTCGAACGGGCGGATCTCGGGGTTACGGGCGGTGGCGCTCGCGACCAGGCGGTCCAGCTCGACCGCGAGCCCGGGGACGACGGCCGAGGGGGCCGGGACGTCCTCGTTGAGATGCTGGTAGATGACCTGGGCGGGGGAGTCGCCGGTGTGCGGCTTGGCGCCCGTCAGCATCTCGTACAGCACGACACCGCAGGCGTACACATCGGCGCGGGTGTCCGCCGTGCCGTGCTCGATCTGCTCGGGGGCGAGGTAGGAGACGGTGCCCAGGACGGATCCGGTGGTGTTCGTGACGGCGCCCACAGCCCGTACGAGACCGAAATCCGCGACCTTCACCCGGCCGTCGTCCCCTATCAGGACGTTCTCCGGTTTCATGTCGCGGTGCACGAACCCCGCCCGGTGTGCGGCACCGAGCGCGGCGAGGACCGGCTCCAGGATGTCCAAGGCGGCCCGCGGCTGCAGGGCGCCGCGCTCGCGCAGGACGTCGCGCAGCGTGCAGCCCGCGACGTACTCCATCGCCAGGTAGACGTACGCCCCCTGGGCGCCCTGGTCGAAGACCGCGACCACATTGGGGTGGGCGAGCCTGGCCACTGACTTGGCCTCGCGGATGAAGCGCTCGACGAACGAGGCGTCGGTCGCGAGCGCCGGGTGCATCACCTTGAGGGCGAGCACCCGGTCGAGCCGGGTGTCCATGGCCCGGTAGACCGTGGCCATCCCGCCCACGGCGATGCGGGCATCGACGCGGTAACGGCCGTCGAGCAGCTGCCCGACAAGGGGGTCCTGGAGGGTCATATCCACGCAGCCGAGTCTACGAGTTACCCCGGACATGGCTGGCGGGCCGGGGCTGTCCCGGGGCCGTACTGCAGCCGAGCCGTGACAGGGACATGCGCTTCAGGGGCGTACGGACCTCGGAACGCGCGTTCAGAACGCCGGCCGCTCCGGGTCCAGCACCGCCCGCCCCTCCACCGGTGAGGAGGCCTCCGCGAAGTGGCGCCGCGGGATCCGGCCCGCGCGGTACGCCAGCCGCCCGCCGTCCACCGCGTGCCGCATCGCCGCCGCCATCAGCTCGGGCTCCTGCGCCCGGGTCACTGCCGAAGCCAGCATCACCGCCGCGCACCCCAGCTCCATCGCGAGGGCCGCGTCCGAGGCGGTCCCGGCGCCCGCGTCGAGAATGACCGGCACCCGGGCCTGCTCGACGATCAGCTGGAAGTTGTGCGGATTGCGGATGCCGAGCCCGGAGCCGATGGGGGAGCCGAGCGGCATGATCGCCGCGCATCCCACGTTCTCCAGTTTCCGGGCGAGCACCGGGTCGTCGCTGGTGTACGGCAGGACGGTGAACCCGTCGTCCACCAGGGTCTCCGCGGCGTCCAGCAGCTCGACCGGGTCGGGCAGGAGAGTCCGCTCGTCGGCCACGACCTCCAGCTTGATCCAGTCGGTGCCCAGCGCCTCGCGGGCCAGCCGGGCGGTCAGCACGGCCTCGCCCGCGGTGAAGCAGCCCGCCGTGTTCGGCAGGACGCGGATCGAGAGGCGTTCGAGGACGGAGAGGACCGAGCCCTGCACGGTCGGGTCGAGGCGGCGCATCGCGACGGTGGTCAGCTCGGTGCCGGACGCCGTCAGGGAGCGTTCGAGCACGTCGAGACTGGGCGCCCCGCCCGTGCCCATGATCAGCCGGGAGCCGAACGTGGTGCCGCCGAGGGTGAAGAGATCGTCGGACATGGTCAGCCTCCCTGGACCGCGGTGAGGACTTCGATCCGGTCGCCGTCGGCGAGGGCGGCGGCCGACCAGCGGCTGCGCGGGACGACGGTCTCGTTGAGGGCCGCGGCGACCCCGGAGGGCGCCGCCGTCAGAGTCGCCACAAGCGTCTCCAGGGTGGTGCCCGCGGCGATCGAACGGGGATCGCCGTTCACGGAGACGGTGAGCGGAAGGGAGTCGGTCATGCGGGCTGCTCCTGACGTACGGAGGCGGAGGGCGGTACGGGGGCGGGTGCGAATCGTCCGGGGGCGAAGGGGCGGGCCACGGGGGGCAGCTCGCCGGTGGTCAGCAGCTCGGCCATGGCGTCACCGGTGACGGGGGTGAGCAGCACGCCGTTGCGGTGGTGGCCGGTGGCGAGGTGGAGGCCGGGCAGGGCGGTGGGGCCGAGCAGCGGGGCGTTGTCGGGAGAGGCGGGGCGAAGGCCGGCTCGGGTCTCGGTGAGCGGCAGTTCGGTGATGCCGGGCACCAGCTCGTGGGCGTCGCGCAGCAGCTCGTACACCCCGCCCGCCGTGACGGTGGTGTCCCAGCCCATCTCCTCGCTGGTCGCGCCGACGACGAGCTCGCCGTTCTCGCGCGGGACGAGATAGACATGGCTGCCCCGGACCGCGGCCCGCACGGTGCGGGTGAGGAACGGTGCGTAAGCGGCGGGCACGGTCAGCCGGAGCACCTGTCCCTTCACGGGCCGCACCGGGGGAACGGCCTCGTCCGGCAGCCCGGCGAGCCGCCCGCTGAGGCTGCCCGCGGCGAGTACGACCTGGTCGGCGGCCAGCTCCGTACCGGCCGCGAGTACGGCTCCGGCGGCTCGGTCCCGTGCCACCCCGAGGCGTTTTGCCCAGTCGCGGTGGAAGACCACCCCGGCCCGTTCGCAGGCCGTCAGCAGAGCGGCGGCCAGTCGGCGGGGATCGACCTGGTGGTCGCCGTCGACCCGCAGCCCGCCGCGCACGCCCGGCGCCAGCATGGGCTCCAGCCGGCGGCACTCACGGCCGGTGAGCCACTCCGACTCCAGCCCCGAACGCTGCTGCAGCGCGTGCAGCTCCCGCAGATGGGCGCGGTCGTCGGAGTCCAGGGCGACCGCCAGGGTGCCGCAGGTGCGGAAGCCGATGTCCTGGCCGCTCGCCGCCTCCAGTTCGGCCGCGAAGGCCGGGTAGCGCGCGGCGGACGCGACATTGAGGCCGAGCAGCATCTGCTCGCCGTAGTGGAGTTCGGTGACGGCGGCGAGCATCCCGGCCGCGACCCGGGCGGCCCCGCCGCCCGGGTCGGGGTCGACGACCGCGGTGCGCAGACCGCGCTGCGCAGCCCGCCAGGCGGTCACCAGACCGATGATCCCGCCCCCGATGACGAGGACGTCGGATTCTTGTGCGGATACGGATGTGTTCCCGGAAGAACGCATGGGCGTCCAGCCCCTCCCTTCGCCGGCATGACCCGGATCAGGTTCGTACGGTCGGAGGCCGCCCAGCCTCCCTCTCAGCCCGGTGCGTCCGGGCTCCCGCGAGTGTCTTACGGTGGCCACCCTAGACCCCGTCCCCGGACCCGGTAAGGGAGCAGCCATCGTGGCCCGTTCGCTCGACGGACTCGTCCTCTCGCCGGTCGCCGACCAGGCGCCGGGCCAGGTCGGCACCCGTACCCGCTTCACGTACCACGAGGAGGACGGCCGGATCTGGGCCGAGTACGCGGGCGGCGACGTGGTCCGGGGCCATCTCGTCGGCACCAGGACCGCCGATCGACTCGACTTTCGGTACGTCCAGTTGAAGCAGGACGGAACGACATCCTCCGGACACTGCCTCTCCACCGTCGTCGACCTCGCGGACGGCCGCGTGCGGCTGGACGAGCGGTGGGAGTGGGAGTCACAGGAGGGCAGCGGGACGAGCGTGGTCGAGGAACTGTC
The DNA here is from genome assembly GCF_053599875.1 of Streptomyces sp. NPDC005151. NCBI lineage: Bacteria > Bacillati > Actinomycetota > Actinomycetes > Kitasatosporales > Streptomycetaceae > Streptomyces > Streptomyces sp. NPDC005151. The sequence continues at coordinate 34,481 of NZ_JBSFYR010000074.1, forward strand.
CAGCTGACGGACTGTCAGTTGTTTAAGGTGGACAGGTGAGCGAGCAGCAGACTGAGCAGCCGGACCGGCGGACCGAGCGCCGCATCGTCATCGTCGGTGCGGGCATGGCCGGTGTGCAGACCGCGGTGGCCCTGCGGGAACAGGGCTTCACCGGCCCGGTCACCCTGATCGGCGCCGAACCCCACCAGCCCTACGACCGGCCGCCGCTGTCCAAGGCGGTGCTGCTCGGCAACGCCGAGGACTCCGCCTTCGACATCGACTTCGAGGCGCTCGACATCGAGCTGCAACTGGGCCGCGACGTGACCGGCGTGCGGTCCGGGGCGCACGAACTGGACACCCCGACGGGCCCCGTCCCGTACGACGTCCTGGTCATCGCCACCGGCGCCGAACCGGTCGAGCTGCCGGGCTCCGAGGGTGTGCGCGGCGTCCATCTGCTGCGCACCCTCGACGACGCCGCACGGCTGCGGCCGGTCCTCGGTGAGCAGCACACCGTCGTGGTCGTCGGCGCCGGATGGATCGGCGCGGAGTTCGCCACCGCGGCCCGCGCTGCGGGCTGCGAGGTCACCGTCGTCGAGGCCGCCGACCGGCCGCTCGCGGGCGTCCTGCCCGCCGAGGTCGCCGCTCCGATGGCCCGCTGGTACGGGGAGAGCGGCGCGGAACTCCTCACCGGTGCCCCGGTGGCCCGCATCGAGCCCGGCCGGGTGGTCCTCGCCGACGGCCGCGCACTCGCGGCCGGAGCGGTGGTCGTCGGGATCGGTGCCCGGCCCGCCACCGCCTGGCTGGCCGGCTCCGGCATCGCGCTCGGACCGGACGGATCGGTGACCGCCGACGAAGCGCTGCGAACCTCCCTGCCCGATGTGTACGCCGTCGGGGACTGCGCCTCCTTCCCCTCCGCGCGGTACGGCACGCGCCTCCTCGTCCACCACTGGGACAACGCCGTCCAGGGGCCGCGGACCGCCGCCGCCAACATCATCGGCGCCGGATCCTGCGGGGCGCCGCAGCCTCTCACGTACGACCCCGTGCCGTACTTCTGGTCCGAGCAGTTCGACCGGTTCGTGCAGTACGCGGGCCATCACGGGGGCGCCGACACCCTGCTGTGGCGCGGCGACCCGGACGGCCCCGCCTGGTCGGTGCTCTGGCTGCGGGACGGCGCGCTGGTCGCCGTCCTCGCCGTCGGCCGGCCGCGCGACCTGGCCCAGGGGCGCAAGCTCATCGAGGCGGGGACGCGGCTCGATCCGGTGCGGGCGGCCGATCCCTCCGTGCCGCTGAAATCGGCGGTACGTCAGTAACGGCCTCCCCCACGACAGGGAGTGGGCTCCCGGCGCCCTGCGACCCCGCGTGAGGACGGCTCCACCCACCGTCACGGACGACACCGTGGACTCGACCGGCAACCTCGCCCGCACGGGCGGCGTGGTCACCGCCGCGGACGGAGCCTCGGCCGAGAAGTACCGGGGCACCACCGACACCGGAGCCTGCTACTCGCGTGTCCTGGAGTCCGCCCACGGCTGGATCACCAACGAACAGCAGTCCCGTTGCCGCGTCGCGGACGTGGTTCGCGAGGCCCTGAAGGGATGAGCCCGGGTATCGGCTGTCAGTGCGGGATGGCAGGCTTGTCCTGTGACCGAGATTGACGCAAAGATCGATGCTCTCGTCCCTGCCTGGCTCCACCTCCCCGACATCGCAGAAATGTTCGATATCGAGGTGACGCGCGTGCGGCAGCTGGTCAAGGAAGGCCAGCTCATCGCCGTACGACGTGGTGAGAACCGGGCGCTCCAGGTGCCTGCTGCCTTCATCGACGGCAACAAGGTGGTCAAGGGCCTCTCCGGCACCCTGACGCTCCTGAGGGACGACGGCTACTCCGACGAAGAGATGCTGGAATGGCTCTTCACCCCTGACCCGAGCCTGCCGGGTACCCCCGCACAGGCGCTGAGCGAGAATCGCGGCACGGAGGTGAAGCGCCGCGCCCAGGCGCTCGCCGTCTGACCGGGACGACCGTACGCGGGGTACGGGCCGTGCGCCTCTGCACGGCCCGTACCGCCGCATCGAGCCGCCCCGCCGTACCGCTCCGCACCACCAGCCGCTCCGTCCCAAGGGGGAACCGCACCATGCCCACGCCTCGCGCGCTGCTGTCCGATGCCCGGCTCTATCTGTGCACGGATGCCCGCAGGCGCCAGGGCGACCTCCCCGAATTCCTCGACGCCGTGCTCTCCTCCGGCGTCGACATCGTCCAGCTGCGCGACAAGGGCATGGAAGCGGCCGAGGAGCTCGAACACCTCGCTGTCCTCGCCGACGCCTGCAGGCGCCACGGCACGCTCCTCGCGGTGAACGACCGGGCCGATGTGGCCCATGCCATCGGCTCCGATGTGCTCCACCTCGGCCAGGGGGACCTGCCCGTGCCCGCCGCCCGCGCCGTCCTCGGCGAGGACGTGCTGATCGGCCGCTCCACACACGCCGAGTCCGAGGTCGACGTGGCCGTCGCCGAGCCCGGCGTGGACTACTTCTGCACCGGACCCTGCTGGCCCACCCCGACCAAGCCGGGCCGGCACGCCCCGGGCCTCGACCTCGTGCGGTACGCCGCCTCGCTCGGCCGGACGCGCCCGTGGTTCGCCATCGGCGGGATCGACGCGGACAACCTCGACGAGGTGCTGGACGCGGGGGCGCGCAGGGTCGTGGTCGTACGGGCCATCACCGAGGCCGACGACCCGGCTGCGGCCGCCGCCGGGCTCGCGAAGCGGATCAGGGCACGCGCCGACGTCTGACAAGCACGTCAGGAATGTCGCGGGGCATCCATGAACGACCGGGTCCGCCCGGAGACTGCACGAAGGGTGTCCGAGGGGTGGACAAACCACCAGTCAATTCGGGCAATTGCCGCTGGTCTGGCTGGGGCACCCTCGAGCCCTGGTTAACCTTCAGTATGGCCCTTGGCACTCCTTCTACCAGGACAGATCACGCATGCACCGTGCGTGAGCTTCTCGCGACCGGCAAGACGTCGTATTCGTTCGAGTTCTGGGCACCCAAAACCGAGAAGGGCGAGCGGAATCTCTGGAATGCCCTGCGCCGTGTCGAGGCAGTGGGGCCGAGCTTCGTCTCCGTGACGTACGGCGCCGGCGGCTCCACCCGGGCCGGAACGGTGCGGGCCACCCAGCAGATCGCTGCCGATTCCACGCTCACCCCGGTCGCCCATCTGACCGCCGTCAACCACTCCGTCGCCGAACTCCGCAACATGATCGGGCAGTACGCGGACGCCGGAATCAGGAACATCCTCGCCGTGCGCGGCGACCCGCCGGGCGACCCGATGGGCGAGTGGGCCGAGCACCCGCAGGGTGTGCGGTACGCGGCCGATCTCGTCCGGCTCATCAAGGAATCCGGCGATTTCTGTGTCGGCGTCGCCGCATTTCCCGAGATGCACCCGCGCTCGACCGACTGGGACGCCGACATCCAGCATTTCGTGGACAAGTGCCGCGCCGGCGCCGACTATGCGATCACGCAGATGTTCTTCAATCCGGACGACTATGTGCGTATGCGTGACCGAGTGGTTGCTGCGGGTTGCGACACGCCGATCATCCCCGAGGTCATGCCGCTCACCAGCGTCAAGCAGTTGGAGCGGTTTCCGCAGCTCAGCAACGCGTCGCTGCCGTCGTCGCTGAAAGAACGCATCCTCGCCGTCAAGGACGATCCCGCCGCTGTACGCTCCATTGGCATTGAGTTCGCGACGGAGTTCTGCGCGAGGCTGCGCTCCGAGGGTGTGCCCGGACTGCACTTCATCACGCTCAACAACTCGACGGCGACGCTCGAAATCTACGAGAATCTCGGACTGCACAAGCAGTCGTGACCGGCCGTACCCGCCACGACCCGGGGCGGTGGCCGTAGAAGGGGGCGGGCATGGGCTGGACGGTCCTCTACATCGCGTTCGGCATCGTGGCGTTGTGGCTGCTCGGTGAGGTGCTGCTGCAGTACAAGGCGCGCCTTCGCTGGCGCCTGCTCGCCTTCGGCGGCTTCGCCTGTGTGGTCGTCGGCGTACTGATGCCGTCCGTGTTCGTCATCGCCGTCGGCGCGATCGCGTTCGCCACCGGCCAGACGTACGTCACGCTCTCGTTCCGGCGCGGCTTCTCGACCGGCTGGGCCATAGGGGGCAGCCCGGGCGAGAGCCGTCGCCGCCGGTCGGGGGGCGTCCGGGACACCCACCGGGAGCCCACGCTGGAGGTGTCGGACCTGGAGATGGAGTACGACCGCTCGGACCAGGACGAGGCGAACAGCCCCGCTCCCGCGAGCGGGGCCGCGGTCTACGAGCCGGAGCCGCTGCCCGACGACACCGGGCAGTACGGCATCTACACCGACTCCCAGCCCGCGCAGCAGTCCCAGCCCCAGTACGCCTCCTACGACCCGTACCCGGACTCCTCCGCGTACACCGCGCCCGCCCAGGACGCGTACCCCGGCCAGGACAGCTACGGCGGGCAGGGCACGTACGCGAGCCAGGACTCCTACGCCGGACAGTACGACTACGGCACGGGCCGGCAGCAGTACGCCGCGTACTCCGACCCGTACATCGGCACCACCACCGGCTCCCCGCAGCATGGGGCGCAGGACCCGTACGCGAGCCATGACAGCTACGGCGGTCAGCAGCAGTTCACGGCAGACCCCTACGCCCAGCAGTACGCCTCCGAGACGCCGCCGGGCGGCGTCTGGGTGCCGCAGCAGCGCGAGGGCGAGCAGCACCCGCCGCTGCCACCGGAGCAGCCCGCGCCGTTCCCGAACGGCTACGACACCGGCTACAACGACCAGTACCGCTACTGACGGGGCGGGCCGCGCCGCGCCGTCGGGCGAAGGCCGAGCCCGGCGGCTGCTGGAGGACGGATCGGCGACCGGACGTGCCCGGCACCCGCCCCCTCAGAGCCTGTCGGGTGACCTCTGATCGGGCGGCCACGCCCTGGCACGCACGCTTCCCGCGTTGCCGAAATGCCCTAGTAGCTCCTTC
>NZ_JBSFYR010000075.1:0-38675 GCF_053599875.1 Streptomyces sp. NPDC005151
CCGCCCACCCCGGCTGCACCTCATCCGTCACCCCCGCATCCTAGGGGTCAACGGCATCCATAAGCCGAGGAGTTATTAATCGACAGCCCCCAGGGGATCCGCAGCAGGGCACTCTCGAGGTATTCGCGCGAATTGCCGCCTTCGCAGTGCAGGAGCCGGTTCGTGTACGGGTAGCCGAAGAAGTGGGTGCGAGTACCCGATTCAGCCGTGAACGAGATCCGCTGGACACCGGTCACCTCGGAAATACTCCGCCCGTCGTGGCCGGAATTCATCTCCAGCACGGCGACGTCCAGGCCCTGGTCCTGCCACTCCTCGGCCATCCGCACCCGGCGCACCGTGAAGCCGCCGTAGGGGCTCTTACCGTCGCGGTAGCCAGGCACGAAGTAGAGCTGCTGGTCCCACGTCGCCGACCGGGAGGGCTCCCCGGCATCCGACGTTCTGACACAGTGCGCGGCGGTTATCACCGTGTTCGTGCCGACCACAGTCGCCGTGCAGGCACCCAAGCCGACCCCTGCGCCCTGGGAGTACAGGCGGCCGACAGTACGGGCGATGAGACCGCCCTCTGCCCATTCGGGCTGCACGGGATCGCCAATGGCGTCCCCGCGGGCCACGTTCCGTCATGGCTGCACTGTTACCGGCCCCGCATGACCACCCTGCTGCCGACCAGTCGGTCGTGCAGGCAGTCGCAGCACACAGACACATCCAGGCCGTGACGCTCGCGACCTTCCACCACGCATGCAGGTGCAGGCCCTGAACGGCGAGTGGTCCCACCGCAGCGACCAGGAGAACAGGAGCGTAGCCCCTCCAGACCTTCAACCGGTTGACCATCGCGCCTCTCTTGGACCGGGCCTGCGGGGACTGCACCGTGCCGCAAGGTCGTCGGCGGGAATCACGGCTGGCATCCAACTGCTCAGAAGCCGAAGAAGTGACGCGGCACCTTCCTGACCTGCACGCACTCCAGCCGCCGCCCTTCTGGCCTGCGGGTTAGCGGTCGGCGGCTGGCGTCGCCTGTCATCGTCAAGTCCCCTCGCACGGCCCAGAGACGGCCCCAGTCGGATGTATCGGGGTCACGGCCACCGTCTGGCTGTTCCCAGGGGGTTGTCAGTACCAGGTGGCAGGATGCCGTGCCATGACCGCACCGATCAGTGAGTCGTGGACGCGAATCGAGAACTGGCTGGCCGAGCATGCGCCGGCGACCTACGCTGCGCTGGCGCCGCCCGCGGATCCGGCGGACATCGCCGCGACCGAACGCGTCATCGGCCGGCCACTGCTGAAGCCCTTGGTGATGTCGCTGCTGCGGCACGACGGTCTCCTCAACCAGCGGGGCTCGCTGCTGCCAGGCTTCTACAGACCGATGAGTGCACGCGAGATAGCGGCTGAGTGGCAACGTTTCACCAGCTTCTACGACAAGCGCACGGCGGATGAGAAAGGAGAGGAGGCGGACTACGACTTCATGAAGATTGGGGCCAGCAGCGTCCTGTACGGACATCCGCAGTTGATCCCCATCGCGCGGGACGTCGGCGGGGGTTACCTCGTACTGGACCACCGTCCCGAGATCGACCGGGGGCGCGTCCACGAAGCCGAGGCCGTGGAAGGCCTTATGCGCAGATCACACGAGATGTGGACGTCCCTGCCGCTGCTCATGGAGGCGATCGCCACGTCTCTCGAGACCAACCAGCCCCTCAACGACTACACGCCCGTAGTGGACGAGGAGCAGAGGCTGTACTGGGACTTCATACCGCTGCGCAGTGACCGGACCTTGCATCGGTCATGACGCAGCAGCGGATAATGAGGTCGGTGGAGTCTCAACGATCCAGTCAAGCGCCACCGCGCGGCCTGGAGTACCAGTTTGGAAGATCGCGTATGCGGATGAGGCCTGATCTGGCGAGAAGCTGACCTGTGCGTTCTTGAGATGCTCGCCGACGTTCCCCGTGGTTCCCCACCAATCGCCGCTCGATCGGGCACTCAGGGGGCACGCGTGCCCGTCTCGCGCCGGTTGGAGTCTCTAGCCGCCCCCCATTGGGCTAGGGCGGTCTATCCGGCCCTCACGGCGGCTTCTCGCGAAGCGAGCCTGACGTCTGGCCGGTTGCCAACGGATCCGGGTCCGAGGTCCTGCGTGCCGATGCTTACACGAGGTCGGCCGTTTACGGTGTCCTGGTGAAGAACGACCGACGCCTCCGGCGCCTCGTCGTGGGCGACGCCACCTGGTACTGGACGGTCCGGCAGCGGGTGAAGCCCGCCTATGAGGACTGTCGCCTGACGCTCCCCCTCTACCCCGAGGACAAGCGGCGCCAACTGGCCCTGATCTTTCGCCCCGGCTCAGACCGGATCATCTCGAACTGCTACTTCTTGTCAGGAACCGTGGTGCGTCTCCCAGACCACAGCTACCTCAATCTGTACGAGCCTGGAACGGTCCGCCGCCTTCTAGACGCGGCTACGCCGACCTTGGGCCCCTTGACGTCCGAGCATGTGATCGAAGTGGACGGATGGCAGTACTTCGACGCGGTCGTGGAGCCGGTCGCAGCTACTTAGCTGGCACGGGCCCGAGAGGTCGGGGTAACGACTTTGGCTGGGAACTGCTTTGGGGCGAGTGATCATGGCCCCGTAAGCTTCCGGCGAGTCGGGCAGTCTGTGGACCTGCCCGTTAAAGCACGACGTTGGGGCCATGATCTTCGAGGCTGGCCCCAAAGTGGCTGGCTAAAGTCGTGGAGCCGGCCGCCCCAGCCACAGCTTGAGATTTAACCTCGCCGCTCGAACACGGCAGCCAGTCGGCGTCACGGCTCTGATGTGCGACCTATGCACCATTGCGCCCCGCTTTGAGTCGCCCCAACAGGCTTGCTCGCGGGGTGAGAAGAGCTGGTCAGCGCTGTTCGAATCTGGGGGTTAAATCTCAAGCACAGAGGGTGTCTCCTAACCTCATGCCCGCTGCCGTTGCGGCAAGTAACACCTCATCTTGCTGACCTCGGTTGGCGCTAGCGTGCGGCGGTGATCAGCAACGAGGGAGTACACCAGGGTGCGGAGGTCTCACGTCGTCTGGCGGAGACAGGTCTCTATGAGTTCGAACCGGGGCTGACGGACGACGAGTTTGCGCGCATCGAGCGTGAGTACGGCTGCAATAAGGAACAATGGGGTTCCTTGTCGGGACACCATCGCCGTGGCCGTGTTCTGTTGGGTCATCAACCGGGCGAAGGCTGCCTGATGCGGCACAAGTGTGCGCTCCGCTTCCGCGGCCCTGTGGGCTCGTGAAGGAGATCCTGATCGTTCTGCTCGCGCTGGTGCTTACGCTGCTGACAGTGGCCGAGATCTCCGGCTTCGTTCAGCATGGCGACTGGTTCGCGCCACGACGGTTTTCAAGAGCGTTGCGCCCCCAAGACCCGAACCGGGACTGACCTGCTCAAAGGTCCCTGACAATGCCGGCGGGGAGCCTGTTGGCCCACACATGGCCCACAGACTTGCGGCAGCGCTGCCGGCTGGTCGTCAACGATTGCTGCCGGCCGTCCTCGGACGGCCTGAGTGGGCCCGGCTCAGCCCCTGTGAGTCCCACCGCGAGGTGAGCCAGCCGCTGGGCAGCCCCTCATCTGCGAAGCCCTTCGAGAGAGCCCGGCGGCACGGCTACCCGAAGGAGCCCGAGCCCTTTCGTGTCTCAGTAACGTCCGTTTTGACTACTCACAGACCATTCGTTCGTTCGTTCGAATCCTGTAGGTCCGCTGTGCTACGTTGCCGCCGCTCCCGAGGGCTGTTCCGCGTCGATCCCTGTGTGTCAGCGTCGAACGGCCTTCACCCGATGCCTTTTGGAGGTGCTGCGTGGCCGCACGCCACAAGCCGAACCGTAAACGATCGCTCGTACGCGGTGGACTCGCCGCTGGAGTGGCCCTGGCGGCCGCCAGCGGAACCCTGCCATTCCTCCTGTCGGATGCCCACGCCGAGCCTGCCCCGCTGACGATGCCGGCGCCCGACCGCTTCAAGCCGGTCGCCAACCCGGTGTACGGGGCGGGGCCCGGCGGTGTCGTGGAGCGCACGGAGGTCAAGGACCAGAGCGCGCTCGGCTACTACCGCTGGACCCCGGACGGCGGTACCCCGGTCGACCTGCCCGCTTCGTCCCCGTACGACGACGTCAACATGATCGACGGAGCGAGCCACGTCTCCGTCACCAGCGGGGACGTCCTCGCGATCTACGACTTCCCGAACAAGGTGCAGCTGAAGGACATGAAGTCCGGCACCACTACCAAGTACACGCTGCCAGACGGCCACTTCTACCGGGGCGTCTTCGGCTCCGCCGTGCTCACCGCCACGCGGGACGCGAACGGCAATAAGAATGTCCTGCACGTGTTGCGCATGGCGGACGGGCAGCTCACCGACACCCCCGTCACCGGTCTGAACGGCTGGGTCGCGGAAGACGGCATGACGCTCGGCGGCGACGACCGCACGGTGGCGATCTGGTACGCGCACCCTGACGGCACCCGCGGTGTCGGTCTGCTGGACCTGGCGACGGCCGAGGTCACCCCGGTGTTTCCTGGCGCGACCGGCGCGAACGCCCAGGTCGTGTTCTCGGACGCGTACGTCGCGTGGTACTCGCCGGAGGGCGGCAACACCACAGCCCGCGTGGTGCCCCGCGCCACCCCGGAGGCGGCCGACATCAAGATCGAGCTCGGCTCGGGCGGCGAGGGCACCCCGCGGCTCGGGCTCGTCGGCGATTGGCTGCTGACCACGCGGCAGATCGAGCAGGCTGCGGGCGACTTCCTCGTCCGCGAGGGCGCCTCGCTCACCGCCCTGCCGATCGCCGGCGGCGAGCCGAAGATCCTGCTGGCGCACGCCGGCTGGCGTATGGCGCAGGTCCCGGGCGGCGGCGTGGCCGTCACTGGCGGCGCTTCGTCCGGGGACTGGGCCGTGCGCCGGGTCTTCGTCGGCGACGACGCGGCGCCCGCGCTGCGGACGGTGCGCGAGGTGGCGCCCAAGGAGGGCATGCTCACAGGGCTGTCGCTCACGGCCGGGCACCTGGTCACGGCCGAGTCCGACACCACGTACCTGCCTGCGCTCTTCCAGCGGAACATCACCCTCGGTGCGGCCCCGTCGGTGGGCGAGCGATCGCTGTTCGCGCGCCCGGACGCGCAGACGACTGGCGAGACGGCACAGCGCGTCTACGACTCTCGTCAGCCGGTCGGCACCGGAGACGGCCGTACCGTCGTCGCCACCACCGACGCGGACGGCACCCAGGTACTGGTCGGGCTGGCGGCGGACGGCACGAAGACGGTCGTACCCGCCGTGGACCCGCAGACCGGTGAGAAGATGCCGACGGGCTCCGACCACCACTCGGCCGTGCGCTCTGCCTCCGGCCGCTATGTGGTGTTCGGCGACAGCGGGCGCGGTCTGGAGGACCGGCAGTACGTCGTCGACCTGGACGCGTCCGGCGGCCCGAAAGTGATCCGGGTCCGTCAGGGCCAGGGCGGGCTCGCGGTTTGGGGCACCAAGCTGTGGATGCCCGGTGACACGGAGGGCACGCTCCAGGCAGTCGACCTGAAGACCGGCGCGGCGACGGAAACGGAGCCGATCACCGACAACGGCTGTCTGCCGCAGCAGATGCAGGCCGTCGGGCCCTGGGTGTACTGGGACTGCTATCCCTCGGGGTCCATCAGCTCCGGTCACGGCGTCTACAACACGCAGACCCAGCAATGGTCGTGGGCCCCGCGCGGCACCCTCGGCGACGGCTATGTGGTGGCGTACGACTACGACCGCGGCCAGCTCAACCTCACGCCCATCGGGGACGCGCCGCGCACCATCGAGGCGTTCACCTCCCAGTACAACGGCCCGCTCGTGGAGGCCGACCGCTTCGGTGGCGCTATCGCGTACGCGAAGGAGAAGAACGCCCAGATCACCGTGGTCGACTCGGGCGTCGCCACCTCCCCGGTGGCCGAGATCGAGTCGCGGGTCGAGCAGTCCGCGAACCTCGCATCGGCGACCGACGCCGTGTGGGATGCCGACTGGCAGCTGTCCAAGCCGGTCACCGGCGTCCAGGTGGCGATCCGGAACAAGACCGGGCGCACGGTGTTCACCGGGTCGGCCAAGGAGTACGCCGCCGCCGTCGCCTTCTCGTGGAACGGCCGGAACGGCGATGGCCGGTACGTCAACGACGGTACCTACACCTGGGAGCTCACCGGCACACCCGCGGACGGCAGCGGCGCCGCCCTGAAGGTCACGGGCACGATCGAGCTCACCAGTCGTACGCAGACCGCCGCCGGCTGAGGCACGGACAAGAGCATCTCTTAGCCGGGCGGGGCGGCACTGACGCACGTCTTGCGGAGTTGGTGTTGCACGCCTCTCTCGACGAGCAGCGGAAGGCGCTGCGGAAGCTGGGCGGCACTCTCTCCTGAGGCCCGTTGGCGTACGGGTTGACGTACCCGGCGAAAACAGCCCCTCCGGAAGATCCCGGAGGGGCTGTGTGCGTTGGTAGGGCGGTTGCATGGGCAAGCGTGTCCCCAACGAGAAGATCGAGCCTTACCGGCAGCGGCTCAACGAACGCCAAGGTCACGCCATGCACGACCGCCTCGCCGAGTGGGCCTCTCCGACCTGGGGCTGCCACCGCGTTGGCCTAGTGGAACGATCCCTGGACGTCCGTGGGACGTCTCCTCCGTGCTCACCGCGGCCGTGGATGACCGCCTGCTGGCCTCAAATCCCTGCCGAGCCCGATCGGCTCAAGGCGCCTCGTCCCGCGCCCTCGCGCGTCCATCCGTGGTCGGCCTCGCAAGCCTTCGCCGTACGGGCTGGACTCCCCGAGCGCTACCAGGCCATGACCGACGTCGACGGCGGCTGCGGCCTCCGCCAGGGCGCGATCTTCGGTCTCGCGGTCGACAACATCGGAGACCTCGGCTGGCTCTACGTCCGGCAGCAGGTGAAGAAGGTCCGCGGCTCCCTCGTCTTCGCGCCGCCGAAGCGAGGAAAGCTCCGGGACGTTCCGCTGGACCCTGCAGTGTCAGTGGCCCTGACCGAGCACATGAAGCGCTTCCCGCCGGTCGACGTGACATTGCCCTGGGTGACGCCGACCGGGCCCAAGGTCACGCATCGGCTTGTCTTCACGAGCAGCGTCGGCACGGCCCTGTGGAGCAACGGCTTCAACGACGAGCGGTGGAAGCCCGTGCTCGCCGCCGCCGGCATCATCCCGGTGCCGGAGAAGGGCCAGCGCTACGCGGCGGCTCGTGAGCACGGCATGCACGCCCTGAGGCACTTCTACGCCTCGGTCCTCCTGGACGCCGGGGAGAACATCAAGGCGCTGATTCTGTACCTCGGTCATAGCGACCCGGGCTTCACACTCCGCGTGTACACGCACCTGATGCCGAGCAGCGAGACCCGAACCCGGAAAGCCATCAGCGCGATGTACCGGGCCGCCGGTCACGCCCATGACGGCCCAGAGGCGGCCCAAGCCGCCTGACACGGCCCCTCATCGACGGGAAACCGGCTGGTGAGGGCTGGCGAGGGGCTGTTTCATGCCCAAGATCGGTAAGAAACACCCCATCTTGCCCGACGTCCATCCCAGGACGGAAACCCGTCCGGTCGACGGTACGCCCCGTGGGTGCCTTCCGGTACGCGACAGCCCCGGTACGCGTGGGCGTACCGGGGCTGCCATCAGCGCATCGTGACGGCGTGGCCCCGATGCGTCACTCTATGTTTACTCCGCGGTGGTCTGCGTCTTCCGCTTCCGGAGCAGGAAGACCGCGCCGCCGCCGACGACGACCAGGGCGATGGCGATGCCCGCGATGACCGGGGTGGCGCTCGAGCCACCGGTCTCGGCGAGGTCACCCCCGGTCCCGGTCCCGGTCGAGCTGCCGCCCACGGAGGCCGGGGCGGGCTGGTCGACGGTCTGGGTGTCGGGGCCGCCGGTGCTGCCGGTGGTCTTGCAGTCCAGGACGCCCTTGAACGTCTTGGTGAAGCCGCCGGGACCGTTGATCGTGAAGTCGTACGCCTGGTCCTCGGCGACCGGGACGGTCACCGTCTCCGACGCGCCGGCCTCGACGGTGTGCTTGATGCCGGCCAGCTCGAAGGTGAATGCCTCGTCGCCCTCGTTGCTCGCGGTGACGTCCACACCACCCTTGGCGCAGTTCTTCTTCGCGGTGACCGCGGGGATCGCGCCCTTCTTGGCCCAGGTCGCGGTGGCGGTCGCGGAGACCGTGGACTCGCTGGAGCCGGCCAGGATCTGTGTCTGGCTCTTGGTCACTCCGGCGAAGGCCCGGCCGACCGGCACCGAGGTGGTGGCCTGGACGGTCAGCGAGGCGGTGCCGTCGGCGGCGCCCGACGGGACGTCGAAGTAGAGCTCGGCGCCGTTGGCGGCGGCGGTGACGGGCTTGCCGCTCTTGTCGGTGACCTTGACGCCGCTGGCGGAGTCGGCGGGCGGGGTCACCGAGACCTGGCCGGCGTTGGTGCGGACGGTGACCGGCCCGAGCCGCTCACCGGACCGGCCGGAGACTGCGGCCGGGTCCAGGGCGAGGGACGCCTTGGGCTCGGCAACGTCCTCGGCGTGCTTCTCCAGCCAGTCGGCGAGCTTCTCGGCCTGCTTGTCGGCGGCCTCGACGTCGGCGTCGTCCGAGTAGCGCCAGATGGCGACCTGGGTGCCCGCCGCCGCGGTCCGCTCGGTGAGCGGCCCGGTGCCGGCCTGCTGGGCGAGCGCCGCGAGGTCGTCGATCTGCGGGTAGGAGTGCTCCAGGATCCAGCGGATCCGGCCCGCGTTCTTGTTGGCGCCGAGCGACGTCTGGTTCCAGGGGGTCTCCAGGTACTTTGCCTGGTCCTGAGTGGGGTTATGGATGTCGATGCAGTACGTCTTAAGCTTGCCGCCGCCGTCGACGGTCATCTCGAAGAGCCCGGCGGGCAGTTCCTGCTTCTTCCCGTCCGTGGTGAGCACGGCCCGGTCGTAGGTCTTCAACCCGTCCAGGACTGCGCTGGCACCACCCTGGTGCTGCGGCGTCTCGTCGGCGGTCGCAGTGCCCGCGCCGACGAGGGCCCCGGCTATGACGAGTCCGGATGCCACCACCGATGCGGCCAGCCGGGCAATGCCCCGGCCCCGTGGCGGATTCGCCTCCGTGTTGGACGATGAAATGGCCGCTGAAGAAGCAGAAAACACAGATGTCCCCTCCGGGCGGGGCCCTCCGCGCCTGATGCGCGTGTGGGGATTGCCCCGCCAGTCGACTCAAGTACCGCGTGAGTACTGGGGAATCCTAAGGAAGCGACGAAGCACAGTCCCCCGTCATACCGTCGTACAACCATTCCGAATCAGAATCGTTATCGCCGGAACTGTGTACCACCCGCCGTCGCCCCCGCTCCACCCGCCCCGGGCGGAGTCACGGCGCCGACGCCAGCTCGGGGATCTGCTCCTGACGCATCATCATCCCCACCGGTGCCTGCGCCGGCGTCCCCGCCGCCTCCCCCGCTGCGACTGCCGCCCGCCGTCGCCCCCGCTCGGCAGCCTCCCCCCTTCCCCGCACATCTCCCGCCCCGTCCGGCCCGTCCCTCCTGCCCGGCCGGGCCGTCAGCGTCGGGTCACCCCGCAGCACCCGCCGGAAGGCCGCCGTCCCCCGTGTCAGATCGTGTCCGACCGCCACCGCCTCGATGTCCACGTACGTCCACCGCTGTCCGTCCCGTTCCTCCTCGCGCACCTTCAACCGGCCGTGCACGAGCAGTGGTTCTCCGACGGAGACCGAGCCCGCGAGATTCGCCGCCAGTGTGCGCCACGCCCACACGGTGTAGAAGCTGGTGTGCCCGTCCGTCCAGAGCTGTTTCTCCCGGTCCCAGCGGCGGGCCGTCACGGCGAACCGGAATCGCGCCATTCCCCCGGTCGCGGTCTCCCGGAACTCCACCCCGGTCGCCGCATTGCCCACCAGTGTCACCACGGTCTCGTTCATGCCTCCGCCTCCCCTTCGGCTCCGTGACCGCTGCCGCGCGGTCACTGATCTCATGCTGAAGGGGAGGCGGGGATCCTGCTGAGGGCTGTGTACTACCGACCGGTTGTGGAAAACTCCGTCACCGTCACGTACCGCTCGCGCACCTCCCGGTACCGCACCAGTTCGGCCGCCACCGGATCGAGCACCCTCGCCCGGCCGACGGCCGCCGCCGCCTCGCGCAGGCGCCGCTCGGCCTCCTGCCCGTACCGCCGGGCGGGCCCCCGTGCTGCCGCCGCACACGACCACTCGACCAGTGGCCCGCCGATCACGCCCGCCAGCATCACCAGCGCGGGAGTGAGCAGTCCCGGTTCGATCACGCCGACGATCTGGCCGGCCAGCCAGAGCCCGCCGAAGATCTGCAGCAGCGTCATGGACGCCTGCGCCAGCACGGCGGCGGGCCACCACGCGGGCCTCGGCGGCTTGCCTCCCACCCGCCCGCTGTGCGCCACACCCGATGCACCGGCCACACCGGTGGCCACCACGCCCCCACCGCCGACTGCGGCCGCAGTACCGCGCCCCGCGTCGTCGCCCGCGCCCCTGGCCCGCCCGTACCCCACCGTTCCGGCCTTCTCGGCCAGCTCGTCCAGCGCCTCCGGCAGCCCCGTCGCCCCCTGCACCGCGGCCTCGCGGACCGCCTGCGCCCAGGGACCCGGCAGGCCGTCCGCGGCGGAGTCCGCCACCGTCCGTACCGCCTGCTCGACGCGTTGCCGGGCGGTGAGCTGTTCCTCCGCCGGCGCGGGCATGGCCGGCGCCCGGTCCGGACTTCCCGGCCGCCGGGTGGACTCGTACCACCGCCACAGCCGCAGCCACGGCGTCCCGCAGGCGCGTCCGGCGTTCCTGCGCCACTCACGTTCGGCGGCCTGACCGGCCGCGGCCGCGCCCACCGCCTCCCCCAACCGGTCGGCGAAATCCTCGCGGGCCCGTTCCCCGAGTCCCGGCCGCCCCTCGGCGACGTACACCGGACGCAGCTTCGCCGCCGCGGCGTCCACATCGGCCGAGAGCCGGCGCGCCGCTGCTGTGCGCTCCTGCACGAACCGGCCGAGCAGCTCCCGCAGTTCACCGACACCTTCGCCGGTGAGCGCGGACAGCGACAGGACGGTGGCGCCCGGTTCGCCGTGTTCACCGAGCGCCATGCCGTCCTCGTCGAGGAGCCTGCGCAGATCGTCGAGGACCTGGTCGGCGGCGTCACCGGGCAGCCGGTCCACCTGGTTGAGGACGACAAACGTGACCTCCGCGTGGCCGGCCAGCGGTCGCAGATAGCACTCGTGCAGGGCGGCGTCCGCGTACTTCTCGGGATCGACGACCCAGATCACCGCGTCCACCAGTGCCAGCACCCGGTCGACCTGCTCGCGGTGCCCGGCCGCTGCCGAGTCGTGGTCGGGCAGATCGACGAGGACAAGCCCCTGGAGCGCCTCGTCCGCCTCCGTACCGCCCTGCTGCGGCCTGCGCCTGAGCCGTCCCGGAATGGCCAGCCGGTCCAGCAGTCCCGCGGCGCCGTCGGTCCAGGAGCAGGCAAGGGGCGCGGCGGTGGTCGGCCGACGCAGCCCGGTCTCGGAGATCTGTGCCCCCGCCAGGGAGTTGAAGAGCGTCGACTTGCCGCTGCCGGACGCCCCGGCGATGGCGACGACGGTGTGCCGTGAGGAGAGCCGCTGTCGTGCGGCGGCCTCGTCGAGTACGCGCCCCGCCTCGGCGAGCGTGGTCCCGTCGAGGCGGGCCCGGGACAGCCCGACGAGTTCGCGCAGCGCGTCCAGCCGCGGCCGGAGCGGGCCGCCGGAGGGCACGTACGCCTCGACCTGAGGACGTACGTCGTCGTCGGGGGCGGCCTCTGCCTCGGGATCCTTGGGGTCCTTGGCGAGGGCCGCTGCGCGCCGGGCGATGAGCCCGTCGTCCCACCGGCCCTCGGACGCGGGGACGTGCCGGCCCTGGCATACGACGACACCACCGGCCTCGCCCTGTTCCTGGCCGTGATCCTGGTCAGTGACGGCAGTCAATGCTGCCACCTCTCCTTCTGCAGTACGGACAGCGCGGCAATCAGTTCGGCCTGCGGCTCCGGGGCCACGTCGAGCGCGTCGAGCGGCGCCAGCCGCCGGTCGCGCTCGCTGCCCAGCACCCGGTCGAGACAGCTGGTCAGCAGCGCCCCGCCCTTGTCGCGCAGCCGCAGCGCGCCCCGGGCTCCGATACGTTCGGCGAGCTGCTCCCCGGCGCTGCGGGCACGACGGCCGCCGAGCAGCGCGGCGGCCAGCAGCGCGGCCACCGTCTCGGCGTCGGGTGCGGCGCTGCGTTCCAGCCGGCGCACCTCTTCCTCGGCCAGCTCCTCCAGGACCCGCCGCCACCGCCGTACGGCCATGGCGATCCGGCCCCGGACGTCCTCGGCGGGCCCCCATTCCCCGGCTTCCCGGCCCGCGTTCCCGAACCCGAACACACCGGCTGCGGGTTCGCGCTGCCAGATGGTCCGGATCTGTTCGTCGGCGGCGGTCACGGCGCACTGCAGCAGCGCGGCGAGGCTGTCCACCAGCGCTTCGAGAAGTTCCTCGGACGTGCTGTAGTGCGGATATCCGCGCCATCGGGTACGGGCGTCCCCGGAGAGCACGCCACCGTTCTCCACCCGCCGCCGGACCCGTGCACCCTCCTTCTGGTAGGCGTCGTCGACCACGCCGGTGAGCCGCACGGCCGCAGCGTGCTGTGCGGCGACGGCACCGGCCAGCTCCGGCATCCGTACGTCCAGCGAGTCGATGACCCCGGCCGCCGTACGCCCCACCGCCTGCTGACGGGCCGCCGGATCCTGTACGCGGTGGCTGAGCCAGGCGCGCAGTGGGGCAACCGCGGTGGTGGGCAGCAGCCCGCTGCCGCCGCCCGCCGACTCGGGCAGTTCGGGGATGGTGAACCTCGGCACCTCACCGAGTCCCGCCTTGGTGAGGAGCGCCCCGTACTGCCGCGAGACCTCGCCGATCACCTGGTGCGGTACCCGGTCGAGCACGGTGACGAGCGAGGCGTCGTACTCCTTCGCGGTACGCAGCAGATGCCACGGCACCGCGTCGGCGTACCGGGAGGCGGTGGTCACCATGACCCAGACGTCGGCGGCACAGATGAGTTCGGCGGCCAGTACCCGGTTCCGTACGACGAGCGAGTCGATGTCGGGGGCGTCGAGCAGTGCGAGCCCACGCGGCAGACTCGCGGCGGTCTCGATCCGCAGTGTGGTCCCGTCCTCCTCCGCACCGTCGTCGAGCCCGTCGAGCTCGTCGCAGAGGCCGGGGTCCGTGGACTCCCCCGGCGGCAGCCAGACCCGGGTCAGCTGCGGCAGCACCCTGCCCCCGGCGAACCAGTGATGATCATCCGGATGGCAGACAAGGACGGGGATCCGGGTGGTCGGCCTCAGTACCCCGGCCTCACTGACCCGCCGCCCCACGAGCGAATTGACGAGCGTCGACTTCCCGGCGCCGGTGGATCCGCCGATGACCGCGAGCACGGGCGCTTCGGGATCCTTGAGCCGGGGAAGCAGGTAGTCGTCGAGTTGTGCGAGCAGCTCGACCCTGGTCTGCCGGGCGCGTGTCACCCCGGGGAGCGGGAGTGGGAGACGCACGGCGGCGACACGGTCGCGCAGGGCGGAAAGTGCGTCGATGAGCTGAGGCCGTACGTCCATGGTCACCACATGCGAAGAATGCCCAATTTTGGAGCCTTTTTGAAGCGTATAGCCACCTCTGCGCGCCGATTGCGCCGTCGGGACAGAGGGGGCGAGTGGGACGCAGGCATAACGAGTGCACAACACCCGGGGCGCGAGGCGTCAAAAGCGATGCGCGAGCCGCGCCTACCTGCGATTATCGGTTCGCTTCACCGAACCTACACATCGTGCCACGCAGGCGAAGCAACCGGGTCGAGGCGATCGGAGCCCTATCCTTGTCCCGGCAAGGTCACGGACCGGCCCGGCCCCAGGGCTCCAGGCCGCCGAGACCACCACCCGGCCCCCGTAGCTCAGTGGATAGAGCAGGCGCCTTCTAAGCGCTTGGCCGCAGGTTCGAGTCCTGCCGGGGGCACTTTGCCCGCACGACATCAGGCCCTCCCTCGGGAGGGCCTTTTTTGCAGGTCACCGCACCGTAGCGAGGGCGGCGTAGCGAACGCATAAGCGCCGGACCGACCCCAGGTCACGGCGGGGAAGGTGCGGCGCTGTCCGGCTGTCGCCGGGTTTCTGCGGGTGGCTGCGGAGAATACGCGGTGAAGTTCACCGGCCGGCCGTCAGTGGTCGGCATCGACCTCCGGGAGCTCTCCTCCCCTCTCGATACGTCGCTTGAGGTCATGGAGGTGACCCGTGACGCACCGGGCATAGATGGCGAGCAGGACTGGCACACTGTTGCCTGCCCAGTCGGCCACCTGCGCGGGCGGTACGCCGTCGTTGAGCCAGTTGGTCAAGCAGGTGTGACGTAGGTCATACACACGCTTACCCAGCGGCGACGCGTACTCCTCAGGGGACAGCACTTCCTTGCGTGCCCTTCCCCACGCTCGCCGGATGACCGAGCCCGCGAGCATCGCCGGCCTCGCCTCGGAACAGCCGATCGCCAGGCTTCAGCGCTTCGGCCTCGATGTGGTTCCGAAGGATTTTCGTGAGGGCCGGCCGACATGGAACCGACCTCATGTCATCCTCGGCTCGCCCCTTGAGCCCGCGCTCTTCGTGCACCTCGCCGGTGTCTGTCCAGTGCTTGCCGACCTCGGGCTGTGCGGTGTGGAGGAGGAGTTCTCCCCACTGGTCCTCGGCATCCTCGTCCGGCAGCCGGACGTCGATGACATCCATGGCTACGGCCTCCTCTGGCCGCGGCCCGGCGTAGTACATCGTGGCGAAGAAGGGATGCAGCCGGGAACCGCCTCGGGGGCGCCGACGGACCCAGCTCAGGAGGTGAGCCGCCTGGGACCGGTTGAGCAGCGAGCGTTTGTCGACTGCCGATGAAGTCTTGGGCGCTGTTCCCTTCCCCTTCGGCAACGGGTTGGAGCGCAGGACACGGTGCTTGACTGCATACTCCATCGCTACGTTCAGGATTCGCCGTTGCGCTTGATGGAGCTGGCAGCAGCGGCCGAGCCATCGAGCAAGGTGGACAGCGCGCGCAACACTTCCTCCACCTTGACGGGGTCCTCCCAAGACGCCATCGAGAGAGCATTGCGCTCCACCCACTTGAGGATCACCGCCATCTCGGGCGGTGCGTCCTCCCGTCGGCGCGTATTGAACGCGTACTCACGCAATGCTCTGCGGATGTCGATCGACTCGAAGCCGGATGGCCTCGCGCGTAGGAGCGCGATGGTGGTGGTCGTCAGCGCCTTGGCCACGTTCTTGCGATTGCTGCCTGAGGTGCGGGCCCACTGGTGGTCGCAGAACCGGACCGCGAAGGCGTACCAGTTCACGTCAGCCGCCCCGGAATGATGCGCGATCGGACGGCCTGTGGCGAGGCTGAACGCCTCACCACGGCGCGCGGGCTCATGAGCGCGTCGCGAACGGCCGGCACATCGTCCTGCTGCTTCTCGTCCTCCACAAGCATGGACTGCCCCACCAGGTCCCCGAGGGGAACCCGCAGGATGCGCGCGAGCTCCGCGAGCATGTCGATCCGTGGCGGCTTGCGTCGTCCGGATTCGGCTTTCGCCAGCCAGTCAGTGCTACGGCCGACCAGCCCGGCCAGCACCTCTTGCGTGTATCCGCGGCGCTTCCGGTAGAACGCGATTCGTTCGCCGATGCTGAGGTGATCTCCAAGACCACGCATGGGGTGTTGCCTCCCGCTGCTGAGTAGGGGCGTCTTCACGGTACCGAGGCGGTGGTGTACGCGTAAGAGATCCCAGCGGTGACCACCGCAATCAGGGTGTAGGGCTAAACGGCGAAAGACCCGGACGGATTGTCCGGGCCTGTGCGACCGCGCTGAAAGGTGTCCCAGCTGTCCGACTGTCCGGTTGGGGCGCTGACCTGCGACAACCGCCCGGACAGTCAAAATGAGAGCTGTCCGGGGTGTCCGGTCACAGACGGGCTGCAACACCCCGGTGTTGCAGCCCGTCGGCGAAGCCGACACCGGTAGGTCGCAGGTGCCGGAGGCAACTTCCCTCTGCGGTTATGCGCACCGCTGAGTGTCTAGCTGTACGCACAACGACGTACTTTCGGGAGTGAGCAGTTCTACGGCGTCTATTTCGTCGCACCTTCCTGACAACGAAGCGATCTGTTCCAGGTTTCTCTACCTCATCAAGGCGCCGCGCAAGCGCGGCGCGCGCCGCAGCCCCCGGCTGGGGGCTGCCTCTGTCTTCGCCCCGGCTGCCCCCGGCCGGGCGGCGGCGCACCGAGCGCGGCACCAACCAAGAGAAACGGCCGGCACGGGGTGGGGAAACCCCCTGTGGCTGGGGCGGTCGCACCGGTTGGTTGCTCAGACATGGCAGCTGTAGTTCTTGAATGAATTCGTCACGCTCACGCTTGGCTTTTTGGTCGCCATTCTCGATCTTCTTCTGAATATCACTTATCTGCTTGTTGAGCAATTTGAACTTCCTTGTCGTGCCAAGGATGGTGATCTCTTTCTCGTCCACTTTGAAGAGGGCGATGCTGGCCGCCAGAGAGGCCGACACGCTGGCGCTGACAACCGAGCTAGTAGCTGACAGGAGCGTAGCGGTCGGGGATTTTGGTTTGACGGACTCCTTTAGCTTCTGAATGTCCGATGTGTTCTTGTCGAGTGCATCGGACAGGGCGTCGATCTGCCGGTTCGCAGATGTGCTCAAGTGGTGCTCCAATCGCCACAGTTGGTGCTAGATTGCGCGGTATGAATACAGAACCTGTGAAGGTAGTCTTGGCTTTGCCCGTTTCGCGCAATTGGTACTTCGAGCCGCGGCGGAGGTCGTCCCTCGCTCGTCAGGTGAAGAAATCGCTGGTGGTGGCCGAGCGGCTCGATGGTTGTGATGCTGTGACCGTGATCCTTCATGGGTATGCGAGAACGGAGAATTCTGGCGGCGAGCCAGCAATCGTCCACGCAGAAGTGCGAAGGGTGGACCTGGAAGAGTGGGTGAACGACTGGGCCACGCTGCCGAGTGCGGAACGTCACAGCGTTCTAGAAGATCCGGTTCCCGCGAATAAATTCGAGGAACGTTTCGGGATGGCGGACCAGTTTCATGGCAGCAGCGATCCGATGAGTGTCGTGAATGAGATAATTCGGATCACTTCGCTAGTCAAGGGTGACAAGTTCGTCATCCTGCGTCTCGATAATCGGAAAGGTATTACTGAGATGGTTCGAGCCCTGGCTCGAATGGAGAGGCCGGACATCTTCTGGCAAGTGTGCGGTGATGCGTCCGACATCGGCTACAGCGACTTCTGGGGGCTGAACGGTCTCAGCCGCGGCGGAGTGGTGCCCAATCTATGGGCGAGGCTATACAGTTCCTGGACCCCCCGGTCGATCACTCGGGGATTCAAGAAGTGGCGCAAGGAGCGGGGCTGACGGCCCTGTCAGCGGGCCCCGAAGAGCCGGTCCAGTTCCTGGGGAGACGGTAATTCCGGGTGAGGTGGGCCGTCCTGAGGTTCGCCCGGTGCCGTGTCATCCTCAACCTGTCCGCCTGGCCGGGGGACGGGCTGAGGGAAGTCCAGGGGCTCGGCTTCCTCGTCGCGATTGACGGTGGCGAACATCCTGTTCACTTTGGCCAGTTGGTCCACCACCTGCGCGAGGAGCTGGTCCGTCACCATCCAGTCGGCCGCCTCGCCGTGCAGTTCCCGCGCGAGCGCACTGTCGCGCGGCATGTGCTCGACGAGCACCGCGAGTCGGCGAGACGTGAGTCGGCCGCGCCAGTGCCTGGCTTCCTCGCGTGTGCCGCGCTGTAGCCTGCTAGCTGAGGGGCATGACGCCGTCGCCCAGGCCTGCGCCTCGACGCGCCGCGCGCTCTACGGACGCCAAGATCGCGGTCCAGGGGAGCTGCCGATTTGCCGGGCCTCGACGCGGTTCGTCCAACGTCCAGATGCCGGACCCGTAAATTAGCTCCACTCCTGCTTTGCGGAGCGCTTCGACATGTCCTTCCCACGCGGGATGGCGGGCGTGAGCTGCATTGATCCGGGGGAACAGCGCCACGGGGACTTCGACGGTGCCCAGCGCTTCGCCGACTTGAGTTAGCGCTTGGGTGTCAGCGATGCCCGTCGCGAGCTTGGCGACGTAGTTCGCGCTGGCCGGGGCGACGACGTAGCAGTCGGCAACCGGGTGTGGACGAGGCTCAGTCGGCAGGCGAGGTGCATCCCGGACTGGCAGGCCAGTCACAGCCTCCAGGCGTTCGAGCTCGCCGTTCGCCCCGAGCCATCGGCCGGCATTCGGGGTCAGGGTTACGGTTACCTGCCAGCCCAGGGCGATCGCTGGCTCGACCAGGCCGGTGCGTAGTTGCTCGACTCCATCGGCTGCCGTGCCCACGACTCCCAGCACTCCGCGGCTGCCTGCACTCACGGTTCCACCACCCCACATCGGTCCGTCCCCTCGGCCAGCAGTACAGCAGAGAAGTACCGCAACCACAGCGACTATCAGCAACCGCTGTTGGTCCCTAAACCCCTTGCGGACAGCCCTACAGCCCTCAGCAACCGCCGTGCCGGTAGTTCGCATCGAGGGGCCGTGGCACGGTCCCCGGGCCGTGCCACTCTCGTGCCAGAACGGGCGGGGACTCACGGGGAACTGAGGTTCAGAGGGGTACTTCCGCCGGGATCTAATCAGGCCGGAAAATCCGCAGGTCACACCCACTCTCGCCCCACCTCGCTCCTAAAGCGGGGGTAGCAAGGTGCTGTCGTCCGGCTGGCAGACTGGTCGCTTGCTGTGGGGACTTCAGGCAGGGGGCGTGATGAGCAGGCGCACGAAAGGTTGGCTGATTGGCGGTTGGCTCGTGTTGGTTGTCGCCAGCTGGTCATTCACGGAGTCGATCAATGACGGGATTGAGCCGACGTCGAGTCCGCGGCCGAAGCCGTCGTCGTCTATTTCTTCTTCTGGGTGTTCGGCGCCGACGCCTACACCGTCGGCCGACGCGGAGCGCGACGTCATCGCCTACGTCGACGCGCAGCGCAATCTCGTTGCCAAAGCAGTCTCCTGCAAGACGTCGCGCTGACGGCTTGCCCTCGCGACGGGGGTGAGTTCTAACTGCGTGACAACGCCGACGTACAGCAGCGGACAAGCGCGCACACCTGCGGACCGTCGCAGCAGGTGAGAGGCACACAAGCCCAAGGTCGTGCGCACAGCGGAGTTGCTTCGGGACGAGGAGGTCGACCACCAGCCGCGGCACCTAGCCGGAACTCTCGCTTCCGGTGAATACCCGGTGACATCGCCAAGCCGTACCTGTTGGGTGTCGCCTAAGCAGCAGGTCAAGGCCGTGATCACAAGCAAGCGCACGAGCCTCTTCTAAGCGCTTGGCCGCAGGTTCGAGTCCTGCCGGGGGCGCTTTACCCGTACGACGTCAGGCCCTCCCTCCGGGAGGGCCTTTTTGCTGGTCATGGCACGGTAGCGAGGCCCCTGTAGCGAACGCGTAAGCGCCGGACCGACCCCAGGTCACGGTGGGGAGCGTCCGGCGCTGTCCGGCTTTCCGGGTCTGTTCGGCGACCCGTTCGTAGATCGTGGTGCACACGGCGCCGCGGCCGGTGGCGTCCGGCGGGCTCGTCCATGCGGTCGAGGGTGGCCGAGTGGGCGCGGGCGACGTCGTCGACGTGGAGGAGGTCCCGGCGGACCGTTCCGTCGTACCGCATCGTCACGGGCTCACCGGCCACCGCGCGGCGCACCTTCATGGAGACGATGCCCTTGTCCCGGGCGGTCGACCCGGCGTACGGGGAATTCGGTCGCAGCAGCCGGTCCACGCGCCGTGCTCGATGGATCCGTACACCTCGTCGGTGGAGACCTGCGCAAGGCGGCGGATGCCGGTGCGCAGCGCGGCCTCCAGCAGCGTCCGGGTGCCGGTGACATGGGTACGGGCAAAGTCCGCCGCGGCCTCCAGGGAGCGGTCCACCGGTGATCCGGCCGCGCAGTGCACGATCGCGTCGCGGCCCGGCAGCACCGCCGGATCGCACAGATGTCGCCCTGGGCGAAGGTGAGCCGGTCGTGCGCCACAGGCAGGTTGTCGCGACGGCCGGGGTACGTCAGCCTGTCGATGACGGTGATGTCAATGGACCGTCAGTACGGAGTTCGCCTGCGCCACACGGACGCTCAGGGGCGACGGCCCGTGACCGGACCGGTCGCATCGGGTGCGTCGTACGCGCGGCGGGCCTCTTCGACCCGCTCCAGGTTGGCCTGGGACCAGTCGGCAAGCACGGCGAACAGCGGCGAGAGGCTCCGGCCGAGGTCGCTGATCTCGTACTCGACCCGCGGCGGCACCTCCGGGTAGTAGGTGCGCAGCACGAGACCGTCCCGCTCCATCTGCCGCAGCCGCTGCGTCAGCACCTTGGAGGTGATGGTGCCGATACGGCGTTCGAGCTCCACGAAACGCTGCCGCCCGAACGTGTGCAGGGCCCAGAGGATCGGGGTGGTCCAGCGGCTGAAGACGATGTCGACCACCGGTCCGATGGGGCACGCCTGAGTCGGCGCGACCGTCGTGGCGGACGGAACTGCCCTTCCGGGAGCGGGAGTCCGGGGGACCGGGCTGTTGGGCATGATGCCTCCAGGGACGTCACTTTCCTCTGGATGGTCACTGTACTCAGGACGGTAGCTTCCTCAAGGCGCCCCGGGAACGACGCCGTCGGACGCGCCGCACACCATCGGCGGCGGAGCCTACATGGTGCGGCCCGACGGGGACCCGAACGCCGTCCCGGCTGTGACGTACTGCCCGCATCGGGCGGCTCCACCCACGGACTCGGCTCCGAGACAGCCCGGTCGCTCGCCGGTGGGCTGCTGTCGGCGCACCGTCCGGCCCGGTCATCCCTGCCCGCCGGGCATCAGGACGCTTCTGTACCAGTCGGCATGGAGCGGGAAGTCGGCCTTGAAGCCGTCACCGGGATCACAGTCGAGGAGCTCCCAGACCCGGTCATCGGTGAACCAGTGGTCCACGGTGAGCAATTGGAGGGAATGCAGAAGACGCGGTGACGCGGCGAGCCGTGCCCGGGCCTCGTCCAGAGCGATGTCCGCGGCAGCCCACTCCAGTCCGAGCGCGGCGGAGACCGCCGTGACGAGATCGGAACAGGCCACCGGATCAGGGTGGTTGACGTGGTGGACACCAGCGGTCTCCCGGGGCGAGAGCGCCGCGGCCAGCAGAGCCCGGCCCAGCACCCGCACATCGATCATGGAGTGCCGGGCGGCGCACCCGGCCAGACCGGACGACAGTTCCCGGACCAGCGCGACCAGACCGGGGATCACCCAGCAGTCCCCCTCGCCGTGAACGAGGTGGGGGCGCAGCACGGTCCCGCCGGCAGTCAGGACATGGCTCTCCGCGGCGGCACGCGTGACGCTGGTGAGCGAGACCGGGGCGAGCGGTGCACGGCCGGGGGCCAGGTCCGTGAACGGCCCGCGTCCGTACACGGCTGCCGTGCTCAGATAGACGATGCGGGCGACGCCTGCGCGCTCCGCCTCCTCCACCAGTGCCCGGGTCCCGAGGTCGTTCACGGACCGGACCGTTCGTTCGTCCCCATTGATCTGCGAGGCGCAGTGAATCACCGCGTCGACCCCGTCGCAGACGCCGCGCAACGACGCGATTGCGGCGAGGTCCCCGTGCACGGTTTCGATGCCGGAGCCTGCGCCGGACGCAGGGACGTCCACGGGCGAGCGGTGTTCCATCAGACGCAGCCGGACGCCGGGGATGGCATCCGCAGCCGCCACCACATGTCTGCCGACGAAGCCGCTCGCCCCGGTGATGAGAATGTGCATGGTCACAACCGGTCGTCCCCATGTGCGTGAGTGAGTTCGCTGGTGAATACCGGCTCGCCGTCCTGTTGTCCGCGTACCCGCACCACGGTGCGGGAACTGTCGCCGGAGGGCATCAACTCGGCCTCCACCCAGCACGGGCTGTCGAGTTCGGCGTATGTGTGGAAAGCGATCTCCACCGACGTCGGGAGAAATGCGTGCCCCGGAGCGACAGCGACGGCTGCCTGGCGGGCCGCCTCCAGCAGCACGATGCCCGGAACATGGTCGTTCGGGCGCCTGAACAGGGTCGGGTGGGTGGTGTCCAGCCGCAACCGCCAGCGGCTCGGCTGAGGCGTCGGCGTCAGTACGACGTCCGACTCCGCCGTCCGGCCCACCTCGTACGGATCCGCACCGGGCGACAGCGGTACGGGACGGCCCATCATGTCCAGACTGTCCTGGCGGAGGCGGCGGTAGGCCCGCGCCGATGTGCAGCTGATCCGTCCCGAGCTGGTCGCCAGTACGGTGCCGCCGCGACAGAAACGCAGGTCGACCCGCATGCCGGCGATGCTCTTGCCCCGCTTCCGCACATCCGAGCAGGTCACATCGATCAGGACCTTTCCGGACGCGACCTCCAGGGCAAAACCCGGAACGACGGTGTCGTACGCCAGGTCCCACATCACGAACTGGTCGTCGACCGGAACTCCCAACTCCGCGTGGGCCAGCATCATCGTCGCCTGCCGCATGGTCTCGGCTATCAGCAGGGGATCCTGATGGTGGCCCGATGCGGCGGCGAAGAAGTGGTGCGGTCGCGGCCATTGGGCCGATACGGAGAACTCCGTATCGCTCAGCCTGCACCAGGCGGTGGGAAAGATGTCCCTGGGGTCGGACCGGTGAACGAGTTCATGCGAAACATCAGTTCTCCAGCCTCTCTGCGGCGGGATCGCCGGCCCGCGGAGACCGGATGGTTCGGTCTCGGTGAGGGTGACAGTGTCGGGCACATCGATGTGAACCATGGAAATACCCCCAGCTCATCCATGGGGAGTGCCTCGCTCCCCACGGTAAGATACCGATAGCCCCGGTTCTTCCACAGTCCCGCTGTCGTATGCGAGATCGCATCGCCACGAGAGGCAGGAACGCACAGCTGATGGCCCAACAAGCTCGAGCGATCCAGACCCGGGAGTCGATCCTGCTGGCTGCCGCCACTGTCTTCGACGAGCGCGGCTACGGAAGCGCCACCATCAGCGAGATCCTCGCACGGGCCGGCGTGACCAAAGGGGCCCTTTACTTCCACTTCGCCTCGAAGGAGGAGCTGGCCCTCGGAGTGATGGAGGCGCAGCTGGAAGTCGGTTCGCTGCCGACGCAGTTGACGAAGCTCCAGGAGCTGGTCGACCAGGGCCTGGTACTGGCCCATCGGCTCCGTCACGAGCCGCTGGTGCGCGCGAGCGTCGGGCTGGCGATGCAGCAGGGGGGCGGTGAACTGGACCGCGGCCTGCCGTTCCACTCCTGGATTGCCCGGCTCGAAACCCTGCTGATCGAGGCGAAGCAGCAGGGCGAGGTCCTGTCCCACGTCAATCCCGCGGAGGCCGCCCAGCTCCTGGCCGGTGCCTTCTCCGGCATCCAGGAGATATCACAAGTCCTCTGCGAACGAACGGACGTGGAGCAACGGATCTCGATGCTGCTGCGCTATGTACTGCCGAGCATCGCACTGCCGGCCGTGCTCGCCACGCTGGAGATCACCGAGACCCGAGCTGAACAGCTGCTGGCAACGGTCGGCGAACCGGATGTACCCGAGGACCGGCGCGAAAGGGAATAGGTCCCCGTCTCTGGACTCCGGGCGGGCGAATTTCCATACCGCACGTCCGCAAACACTCCTCACCGCCACCCTGGTACTCACGATCTACACCCTGGGCCAGACCATCGAAGTCGGCTGGTCGTCCGCCCGCACCCTCGGCAGCCTGGCCGTCGCGGCCGTCCTGCTGATGGCCTTCATCGTGGTCGAGCGGCGGGCGCAGTCGCCGCTGATCCCGCTCGGCATCTTCCGGCGCCGCGTCCTGACCATGGCCAACATCGTCGCCATCCTGCTGTTCGGCACCCTGGTGACGCTGTTCTTCTTCGCCAGCCTCTTCATGCAGATGGTCCTGGACTACTCGCCGGTCAGGGCAGGTTTGGCCTATGCGCCGCTCGCCCTGATCACGGCGGTCGGCGCGGGCGTCGCATCGAAGCTGATCACCAAGATCGCTGCAAAGCCGGTGCTCCTCACCGGTCTCGCCCTCACCTTCGTCGGCATGCTCATGCTGTGGCAACTGCCCTCGGACAGCACCTACGTGTCCCACGTACTGCCGGCCTTCCTCGTCGTCGGCCTGGGCCTCGGCATCTCCTTCGTGCCGCTGCAGATCGCCGCGTTCACCGGGGTCGAGAAGAGCGAGTCCGGTCTGGCCGCGGGGCTCATCAGCACGAGCCAGGAGGCCGGCGGCGCCCTCGGCGTCGCCGTCGCCGCCACCATCGCGTTCAGCGCCACCCGCAGCCTGGAGAAGTGGGCCCACGGTGACCCCGACCTCGTACGGGAGGCCCGTACGAGCGTCTTCCACCACGCGTTCGTCGTCGGGGCCTGGTTCGCCGTGGGCGCCATCGTCATCGCGCTGCTGCTGCCGATGATGAGGACGTCGGAACACGACGGCATCCCCGGGGCCTGAAGGGCGGAGAAACAACATGTCGCTGCCCCTGCCGGAATCGGCCGAGGCCTTCCTGGCCGAGAACCACGTGTGCACGCTGACCACCATCCGGCCCGACGGCTCCCCCCACGTGGCGCCGGTGCGCTTCACCTGGGACGCCGACGCCGGGCTGGCTCGGGTCATGACGGCCGCCTCACGGCAGAAGGCCAGGAACCTGCTGGCCGGCCCGGGCAGCCGCGTCGCGGTCTGCCAGGCGGCGGGTCCGCGCTGGATCACCCTTGAGGGCACCGCCACAGTGTCCGACGACCCGCAACGGGTGTCCGAAGGTGCTCGGCACTATGCGAAACGGTACTGGTCCGCGCCCCCGTCCCCGCCGGGTCTGGTGGTGATCGAAATCGCGGTCGACCGGGCGATGGGTCTCTACTGACACCTGATCGGCACGTGCGCGACGGCGCCGGGAATTCGTTCCCGGCGCCGTCGCGCATGTGCCGGTACTCCACCGGATCACGGCCTGAAGTACCGGTAATGGACTTGACGAACCTCGCAGAACGCCCGCCCCGCCCCATGACACGCAGAGGCCGCCGGCACCCGCCGGCGGCCTCCAGGGTTCTGACGCTCAGAGCTTGCGGCCGTACCACCCGACGAGCTTGTCGATGTCCGGAGCATCCTCGGCAACCTCCACGACCGGGCCGAACGGCACCGGGTTGCCGCGCGGCTGGGCCGGGACCACGTGACGCATGATGCCGACCAGAGCGGTCAGCAGCGCCTCGTCCCACTCAGGGTGCTGGCCGGTGGCGGTGGCCAGGTCCCAGGTATGCAGGGTGAATTCCTTGATGTACGAAACGCCCACCGCGGAACCGGGCTGTACGCCCCAGGGCAGCTTGAACTCCCGCGCCAGAACCTCGTCGTCGGACCAGACGGCGTCGACCTCACGGGCGGCTTCCTCCCATGCGGCGGCCCACTCGCCGTCGGCCACATCCTCCGCGACGTTCGGGACACCGAAGAAGTCACCGCCGGCTCCGACCACGGCCACCCGGCGCAGGACGGAGACGAGGTGGCCGGCCAGGGTGCGCACGTCGTACTCGGAACAGGGGGTTGCCCCGTCGTACTGGTCGGCGCGGACGGCGGCGAGCGTGCGTCCGGCCAGGGCGATGGCCTTCGTCAGAGCTGGACGGGGGTCGTTCCCGAAGGGGCCTGCGGAAGCGTTGGCGGTGCCGGTGCTTTCAGTCATGACACCAGTCTGGAGTTCAAAGAGGCCATCCTCCGGCCAGTTCAGGAGAACAATGGTCGGACGTGAGAGCTGACCGCCTGGTGGCGACGCTGCTGTTCCTGCAGGCGCGCGAACGTGTGACGGTGAAGGAGGTGGCCGCGGAACTGGAGGTGTCCGAGCGCACGGCGAGACGGGACCTGGAAGCGCTCGCGACGGCCGGTATTCCCGTCTACTCCCAGCGCGGGCGTGGGGGTGGATGGTCACTCGTCGGCGGCGCACGCACGGATCTGACCGGGCTGAACGTCGGCGAGGTCCGAGCGCTGTTCCTGGTGGCAGGTCCTTCGTCATCGGCGACGCCGGAGTTGCGGATGGCTCTGCGCAAGCTGGTGCGGGCCCTGCCGTCGCCCCTGCGGCCGGACGCCGAGGCCGCGTCGAGGACTCTCATCATCGACGGCATGGACTGGTCCCGCACCGCCGTCGAGGCGACGACGGACCATCTCGACGCTCTCCAGCACGCCGTGATGGACGGCGTGCAGGTCCGGATCGGTTACGCGTCCACGGGCAAGCCCGTCAGGGAGCGGACGGTGCATCCGCTCGGCCTCGTGTCCAAGGCCGGTGCCCAGTACATGGTCGCCGGCACCGAACACGGTCTGCGTACGTTCAAGGTCAGCCGGGTCACCTCCGTCACTGCGACACGCGATCCTGTCGACCGGCCGGAGGGATTCGATCTCGCCAAGGTCTGGCGGTCCCTTGCGGCTCAGGTCGAGGAGCGCATGCTGGCGGCGACCGTGCGGGCCCGTGCCGAGCGGGGTGCCCTGCCGATCCTGCAGGGGCTGATGGGCGCGCGGCTGCGGATCGGCCGTGAACTCGCCGACGGATGGGTGGAGATCGAGGCCGACGGGCCGTCCATGGACGTCCTTGCGGCGCAGTTGGCCGGTCTCGGATCGCGGGTCGAGGTGCTCGGCCCGCCGGAGGCCCGCAAACGGCTGGCGCACCTGGCGGGTGAACTGGCCTCCCTCTACTGGCCGTCGGCGGAAGCGGGAGAGGAATCGGCCGTCCCGGACGAGTTCGCCGACCGGCGCCGTTGATCCGACCGCGCCGTCCGCCCGTTCGTGCAGACCCGCCGCACGGCGGTCAGGTCACCGGCTGTTCGGTCCAGATGCACTTGCCGGTGGCGGTGTAGCGAGCACCCCAGCGGTGGGCGAGGGCGGCGACCAGTTGCAGACCGCGGCCGCCCTCGTCGGTCTCCGCCGCATTACGGATGCGGGGTGTGGACAGGCTGCCGTCGGAGACCTCGCAGATCAGCCCCTCGGCGCGGAGCAGGCGGAGGGCGATGGGGCTTTTGCCGTACCGGACGGCGTTCCCGACCAGCTCGCTGACCAGGAGCTCGGCGGTCATGGCGAGGTCGTCGAGCTCCCAGCCCTCCAGCTGGTCCCGGACATGGTGACGTGCCTCGCTCGCGGCGATCGGACCGTCGGAAAGTGTCCAGCTGGCAATGGAGTCGGCCGGTACCGCAAAGGTACGGGCGACGAGCAGTGCGGCGTCGTCCATGAGCTGGGTGCCCGGCAGCAGCTCGGCCAGGACGTCGTCGCACAGCCGCTCCAGCCCGAGCGAGCTGCCCGCGGCATCGTCCTCCCGTGCGGCGGCCGCCGCACTCGAGAGCGCCTTGGCCAGGTGGAGCATGCCCCGGTCGATGTCGCGGGTGACGGATTCGATCAGTCCGTCCGTGTAGAGCACCAGCAAGCTGCCCTGGGGGAGAACGACCTCAGTGGTCTCGAACGGCGGGCGTGCGGTGCCCAGCGGCGGATCCGGCCGGTGGGCGATGAACTCGGTGTTGCCGTCCGGGTACACGACGGCCGGCGGCGGGTGCCCGGCGGAGCCGAACTTGCACGTGCAGGTGACGGGGTCGTACACCGCGTACAGGCAGGTGGCGTAGAAGTCGTCGCCGAGGTCGTTCACCACCTGGTTGAGGCGGGTGAGGAGTTCGGAAGGCGGGAACTCCAGATCGGCGAGCGTGTGCACGGCCGTCCGCAGCCGCCCCATGGTGGCCGCCTCGGACAGGCCGTGTCCCATCACATCGCCGATGACCAGCGCCACCCGGGCGCCGGACAGCGGAATCACGTCGTACCAGTCGCCACCGACCTCGATGCCCTCGTTGGCAGGCACATAGCGGGCGGCGGTACTGACCGCGCACAGCGTCGGAAGCTCGCTCGGCAGCAGGCCCCGCTGGAGCTCCTGGGCCCTCATGTGCTCGGCGTCGAACAGCCGGGCGCGTTCGATGGCCTGCGCCATCAGCCCGCTGAGTGTGATGAGCAGAGCCCTTTCCTCTCCGCCGAGACGCCGCGGCCCGGTGAAGGAGACGACGCAGCAGCCGACGGGGCGGCCGGAGGCGATCAGTGGCAGGAACGCCCAGGATGCCTTCCGGGACTCGGCCGGGCGGTCGTTCATCCGGGGGTAGCGCTCGACGTACTCCTCCACCGAGTCGATGAAGGCGGCCGTTCTCGTGCGGTACACCTCGTCGAGCGGGGAGAAGTCGCCGACCTGCATTCCGTCGATGTCGCGGAAGAACGCCTCCGGGTATCCGACCTGCCCGGCGATGCGCAGCGTGTCCCCTTCGACGAGATGGACGACGAGACCGGAGGCGCCGAACGGCGCCATGATCCGCTCGGCGGCGGCGTTCACGACGTCCTGCACCGTGAGGGCCTCGGCGAGGGCGCCGGCCAGTGCGGTGATGCGGGCGTTGCGGTCGGCCGTGACGCGTTCCGCGGCGAAGGACTCCGCCTCACGCGACCGCGTCTCGGTGACATCGGTGGCGTACACCGTCAGGCCGTCCGGTACCGGGACCAGCCGCATCTGGTACTGACGCCGGTTGGTGGGCCACCGCACCGCGAAGCCGACCGGGGTGCCGCGGTCGACGGCCCGCCGGTACGACGCATGCAGGCCGAGTCCCACGGCGTCGATGCCGATCTCGGCGAAGACGTCCCACAGGTTCTGGCCGAGCAGCTCCTGCGAGGCGCCGAGGAGCCGCTCCGCCTCCATGTTGAGGAAGGTGATCCGCCACCCGCTGTCGACCGCGAAGAACGCGTCGCTCATGTGCCGCAGCGCGCGGCTGACCGAGTACCGGGCGATCCGGCTCTCGGTGGTGTCCCACATGGTGCCGACCATGCGGCCGGGCCGGCCGTCCTCCCCCTGCAGGACCCTGCCCCGCGAGCTGACCCAGCGCGTGGTCCCGTCCGGGCAGCGGATCCGGTACTCCACAACGGTCACCCCGTGGTTACGGATCGCCTGCTCGGTCTCGACCAGGAGCCACGGCAGGTCATCGGGGTGGACCAGCCCACTCCAGGTGTCGAAGCGCTGGTTCGTGGACT
Organism: Streptomyces sp. NPDC005151; assembly: GCF_053599875.1. NCBI lineage: Bacteria > Bacillati > Actinomycetota > Actinomycetes > Kitasatosporales > Streptomycetaceae > Streptomyces > Streptomyces sp. NPDC005151. The sequence goes on from NZ_JBSFYR010000075.1 coordinate 28,954, forward strand.
GCCCGGCCATACCGAAGATGGCGAGCGTCGTCTCGTCCCACAGCTGCTCCCCGGTGGCCAGGTCCCATTCCCAGGAACCGACCTTGATCGCTTCCAGCGCCTGTCGGAGCCTGGTGACGGGTGGCTCCTCCCCCAGCCGCCCGGGGTCGGTCCTGCCCCGGTCCATCGAGGGCTCCCGCAGCCGCAGGGCGGCCCAGGCGGCGAGCGTCTCGACGGCGGACCGCTGCTGCGGCGTGGGCTGCCCCTCACCGACGGTGAGCACGGACAGCGCGCCCACGACCCCGTCCGGCGTGAGGAGCGGAACGGCCAGCAGCCCGCTGCCTGCGGGCAGCGCGGACGGCGGCGACCAGGGGGCGGCGGCGTGGGGGTGATGGCCGAGGGGGCTGTCGGGGCCCCGGCCGCCGTGCCGTGCGCCGCCGTCCGTACCGCCCTCTCCGGTGCGTTCTGTGCCACCTCCTGTGCTGCGCTCGGCCACGGAGACATGGGGGAGGCTCTGCCCGCCCGGAGCGGACATCCATACCGAGGCGCCACCGGCCACCGCGCGCGCCGGCGCGGTGTCGCCGTCCACCGCGATCTCTTCCCAGTCCTGGGCCACGGTGCGGACGATCCCGCTGGTCGCCATCAGCAGCAGCCGCCGCCCCCCGGGGCCCCTCACATGGACCATTCCGCCCAGTCCGTCAGCTTCCGTCACCGCATGGTCCAGGGCGAAACCGAGCAGATCGACTCCTCCCAGCCCAACCCCTGCTTCGATGATCATCCGAAGCCGTGCCGCACCGGCTTTGTCCATCAGGAGCCGCTCAGCCATCGCTCGCTCGCTCCCTTCCGCGAACCCGCGCAGGACACAGGGCACCCGGAATGAGTGACATTGCCCTCTTAAGTGTACGTACGGGTGCGAACGAGCGAATGTGCAGGCGGCTGCCGCGGGACTCGCTACGCGGCGTCCACCACCGCCGTGTAGCCGAGCTTGTCGACCGCCTGGTAGTAGGTCCAGGCCGTCGCGTCGCAGGAGACCTTCTTGGCGCCCGAATATGCCGCGCAGACCCTCTTCAGGTCGGCGTAAAAGGCGCTGTCGATACGGGCCTTGTTGGCGCTGAAGGTGCCGGCCGCTTTGTAGTTCCGGTAGCCGAAGTCGTGGCGGACACAGGAGTTGGCGAAGGGGAAGCCGAAGGGGTTGTCCGGCGAGCTGGAGCAGTAGTCGGTCGACCAGTCGAATCCGTACGCACTCCATGCGCTCCGGTTGCCTCTGGCCGCGAAGAACGCGTTGTAGCTGCTTGCGCTCGTCTGCGTCCAGCTGCTGAGGACCTGGGGCTTGTCGGCGGGCGCGGCGGCGGCGTCGGCGGCGGGGAGAAGTGCGGCGGACAGGGCGAGGGCCGCAGTGGCCAGAGGGACGGTGATGCGTCGGCGCATGGGGGAGCTCCTCCGTGAGGGAACGCGACTGTCCCGGCGGTCTTCGCTCGGGACGGGCACAGCATCCGGCAGTGGACTGTCACGGATGTGTACGGGAGCCGCACGCCCTGCACCATGGAGGCACATCGACTACTGCACAGGGCAGTTGACGCCGCAACACTCACATCGGTGACGCATGAACGGCCACGGGGCGGGGAGTTACGCGCGGAGGAACGCCAGCACCGCCAGCACCCTGCGGTACGTCCCGTCGGCCGGCGGCTTCTCCGCCACCCCGGCGACGGAGGAGGGAGTCGACGCGGAGCGTCGGTGACCGACGACAACGCCGCAAGCGGAGCCGCAGGGCGTCGGGAGCCCGCTCCCTGTCGCGGGGGAGGCCGTAAGGGCTACACCGCGGCAGCGACCAGCAGCGCGAATGCCGCGGCCGAGAGCACGGTGCGGATCCGGTGGAGGGCGGTCCAGCGGGACTCGAATGCCTGGCGGGCCGCACTGTCGTCGCCGCCCTCGGCCGCCGCGAGCGCCGAGTTGAGCGGGATGTTGCCACTCACGGTGACAAGGTGGCTGAGCGCCGCGCAGACCAGCGCGCCTGCGACGAGTCCCCGCTCGGCGGAGGTCCGGCCGTCGACAGGGACGACGAGCGCGGCGACCGGGAAGGCGATCACCCCGAGGAAGAGGACGAGGAACACCGGCCCCGGCACCTTCTCGTTGAAGCGGCGCATCGCGGCGGTGAACTGGTCGTCCGGCAACGGCTTCAGGCCGGGCATGATCCCGGCCGTGAAGCACACCAGGAAGCCGGCGTAGAGACCGGTGGTGACGGCGGCGAGCGCGAGCAGAAGAGAGGCCATGGCGCACATCATGGCGCGGCGGGGCGGGCCGCGCGGCACCATTTCACCAAGGCGCCGCTGCCGGCCCGCCCCCGTCCCCGTCCGAACGCCGCACCGGCCGGCACGCCCACCCCGGCCGGCGCCATTCCGATCCGGCGCCGCTTCTTCGACATGCGGCAATTCGACACAGAGACCTCAACGATGAGTACGGGACAGCAGGGAACAAGACGGAGCCGGCTGGACGCTGCGTCAAACAGGCGACTCGGAAGCAGCAAATTTTCCCATGAGGAGTTCGAAGATCGACCGTATGAACGGTTCCCTTGCCCGAACCTGAGCCAACTCTGAGACTTCCTTGACGGAATCCGGTGCCCCGGCCGGGTCAGCCCATCTCGCCCTCCTGCTCGCCCCCGCCGCCGGGGCCCCTGTCGTCGCCCCGGAGCCGGTCGGCCTGCGCGATCGCCGTCGCCAGCTTCCGTACCGAGCTGTCCTCCGTGCCGGTCGCCAACGCCGACGCCCGGGTGGAGAGTTCACCGAGCCCCGGCTGACCCGGCAGTGTGCCGCCGCGCAGTTCCTCCGCGAAGTACGCCGCCACCGCGGCCACCTGGAGCCGCTTGTTGCCGTCGGCGCCCCACAGGCTGCCGTCGATCGCGCCGGTCTCGACCGTGCCCGACTGCTCGTGCGGCGCCCGTGTCTTCGGGTCCAGCCAGCGCACCGTCGCGGTCGCCACATGTCCGGCGGCGCCGTCCCGGAGCCGTACGGCATAGAGCGCCGTCACCGTGTGCCCGGGGCCGACCTCGCCGCCGTCCACGCTGTCGTCGCGGAAGTCGTCGTCGGCGACCTTGCGGTTCTCGTACCCGATGAGCTTGAACTGCTTGACGTTCTTCGGGTCGAAGGCGACCTGCGCCTTGGCGTCGCGGGCCCGCAGTTCGATGTGGGCGGGAAGCTGGTCGACGAAGACCTTGCGGGCCTGGGTCTCGTCGCCGATGTAGGTGGTGTGGCCGTCGCCCTTGTCGGTGAGGCGTTCCATCAGCGCGTCCCCGTAGTCGCTGCCGACGCCGACACCGAAGAGGGTGATGCCGTACTCGCGGCGGGCGTCGTCGATCCGTTCGAGGATGGCGTCGGCATCGGTCTCGCCGGTGTTGGCGAGGGCGTCGGAGAGCAGGACGACCCGGTTGTTCGCGCCCGCGCGGTGACCGGCGACCGCCTCTTCGTAACCGCGCCGGACACCCGCTTCCACGTTGGTGGAGTCGGTGGGTTCCATGTGGCCGACGGCGTCGCGGATCTTTCCGCGGTGGTCCCGCAGCCGGGTCATCGGCACCAGGGTCTTCGCCTTGTCGCTGAAGGTGACCAGGGAGACGGAGTCGTCGTCGCGGAGTTCGTCGGTGAGGATCGAGAGGGACTTCTTCACCAGGTCGAGGCGGCCGGTCCCGGCCATCGAGCCGGAGATGTCGACGACGAAGGTCAACGCGGCGGGCGGGCGTTCGCCGTCTTCGTCCGCGACACGGGTGGCCAGACCGACCCGTACGAGCGACCAGCCACCGACCCCGGAGCCTTCGCCCGTACGTGCCCCGTCGACCGTCACCGAGAATCCGTTGCCGGCCGGCTGCCGGTAGCCCTGGCGGAAGCTGTTGACGAACTCCTCGGGCCGTACGGTCTCCGCCCCTGGCAGCGCGCCGTCGCCGAGCTTGCGGCGCGCGTACCCGTAACTGGCGGTGTCCACGTCCAGTGCGAACGTGGAGAGATAGTCCGGCGCCACGGGCTTCTCCGGCCTGTCCTCCGCCTTCTGCGCACCGTCGTCCTCGGCGCCGGGCGCGGGCGCGGGGACGACCTGGCCGCCCCCGCTCGTCCCCTGCGGACCGTCGGCACGTTTGGCGGAAGAGTTGTACCCGCTTCCCCCCGCCCCGCAGCCGGTGAGCAGCGCCACGCCCAGCATCCCGCCCGTCAGCGCCAGTCCGAGCGTCCTTCGATACATCCGGCCATGCGTCCGGTTTTCCATCCCGTACCCCCAACCATCGCGTCAGCACTTGTGAATGTGACGTTCGGGGCGGCGTCAGGGAGCAGACGAAGACGTTGCGGAACAGTCTCGATGCGGCAACGGCAGGCGGAAACGGCGCGAGACGCCGCGGAACATCAACGTCAGGACACGATGTCCTTACGACTGAACCCGCGGAACGCGAAAGCGAAAAGGATCAGGGCGTACGTCACCGAGATCGCCGCCCCCTTCGCCATGCCACCCCACTCCAGGTCCGGCTGGAGCGCGTCCGCCCAGGCGAACTGCCAGTGCGCGGGCAGGAAGTCGCGCCAGGAGCCGAGCGCGGTGACGGCGTCCAGCACATTGCCGACGATGGTCAGCCCGACCGCGCCACCGACCGCGCCCAGCGGGGCGTCGGTCTTCGTCGACAGCCAGAACGCCAGCCCGGCGGTGACCAGTTGGGAGACGAAGATGAAGGCGACGACGAGGGCGAGCCGCGGCACGGTGTCGCCGGTCGCGAGCGCACCACCGGTGGGGAGTTCGAGCGGCCCCCAGCCGTATGCCGCTGCTCCCGCGGCCAGCGCGACGAGCGGCAGCAGCACCATCGCGGCCAGGCTGAAGCCGAGTGCCACGACGAGTTTGCTCCACAGCAGCCTGGCCCGTGGCACGGGCGCGGCAAGCAGGTAGCGCAGCGAGGACCAGCCGGCCTCCGAGGCGACGGTGTCCCCGCAGAACAGTGCCACCGGCACCACGAGCAGGAACCCGGCCGAGACGAACAGGCAGGTCGCGGCGAAGTTCGCGGCGGACGCGGTCGCGGTGTCCATCAGGGTGATCCGGTCGCCGCCGCCCCGGGAGCTCGGGGTGCCGCCGATCGCGAAGGCGGTGATCAGGATGAACGGCAGCGCCGCCAGCACCCCGCCCATCAGCAGAGTGCGCCGCCTGCGCAACTGCCGAACCGCCTCGACACGCAGCGGCAGGGTGCGCCGGGCCAGATAGCCGGGCGCCCCGGCGGCGTGGGTGACATCGACTGCGGCACTCATGCGGAGCCTCCGGAGATCAGAGTGAGGAACGCGTCCTCCAGGCGACGGTGCGGCCCGACCCCCGTCAACGGCACGTCCAGCCGGACCAGTTCGGCGATCAGCCGGGAGGAGTTCGCGCCGTCGAGCCGGACGAGCAGGCCCAGCCCGTCATTCGTACGGACGGCCGAGCCGATCCCGGAGAGTGCGGCGATCTTCTCCACCATCGGTTCGGCGATCTCCTCGGCGGTGGCGACGAGCAGCATGTCACCCGAGCCGGTGATCTCGGCGACCGGTCCGGCCTGGACGAGCCGGCCCCGGTCCATGACCACCAGGTGGGTGCAGGACTGCTCGACCTCGGAGAGGAGATGGCTGGAGACGATGACGGTCCGGCCCCCGGCCGCGTAACGGATCATCACGTCCCGCATCTCGCGGATCTGGGGCGGGTCGAGCCCGTTGGTCGGCTCGTCGAGGATGAGGAGGTCCGGCATGCCGAGCATGGCCTGGGCGATCGCGAGCCGCTGTCGCATGCCCTGGGAGTACGTACGCACGGCGCGGGCCAGCGCGTCACCGAGCCCGGCGATCTCCAGGGCCTCCTCGATGTGCGAGTCCCCGGCGGGGCGTCCGGTGGCCTGCCAGTACAGCTCCAGGTTGGCGCGCCCGGACAGGTGCGGCAGGAATCCGGCGCCCTCGACGAACGAGCCGACCCGGGACAGTACGGGCGCGCCCGGCCGGATGGCATTCCCGAAGACGCGGATCTCGCCGCCGTCGGGCGTGATGAGCCCCATCAGCATGCGGAGCGTGGTGGTCTTGCCCGCGCCGTTGGGCCCGAGGAGTCCGAGGACCTGGCCCTTCTCCACGCGGAAGGAGAGGTCCTGCACGGCGAATGGGGTCTCCCCTGCTCGAACGAAGTTGAGAGCTTGGGGAAGGTCGGCGGACTTGGTGTACTTCTTCGACAGTCCGGTGATCTGGAGGGGGACCTCGGCGAGCAACGGGTCGGGGGCGGGGGTCGCGGTACGCCGCCGTGCGGTGAGCAGCAGTGCGAGAGCGATGACGGCGGCCGCGGCCGGGAGTCCCCAGGTCCACCACGGCAGGGCGGCCGATGCCGTCTTCACCGCGGGGGCGGTGGGGACGGTCAGCGGGCCGTCGAGGGAGACGCTGTACGTGGTCGGCTCGGCCGGTGAGGCGTAGCCGAGGTCGGTGGCGGAGAGGACGAGCCGGAGCCGGTGTCCGGCGTCGAGTGCGTGGTCGACGGCGGGCAGGGTCAGCTCGACGGTCTTGTTCTGCTGCTCCGGCGTGATCCGGTGGGGGGCGACGAGCTGGGCGGGCAGCACCTGCTGCTTCCCGTCCGGCGAGACGTCGTACACCTTGCCGAACAGGACCGCGTCGCCCTGCCCGGCCGTCACCTTCACGCGGACGGTGGGCGATCCGGTGATGCGCATCGACGTATCGAGCGGTGCGGAGTCGAAGCGGGCGTACTGGCCGGGGAAGTCGATCGACAGACCGACGCCGAGGGACGAGAGCTGGGCGATGCCGCCGCCGACGCCCGGGACGGCGGAGATGGCGGGCGGGTTGGCACCGGCGGGGTTGCGGAAGGTCTGTGTCCGACGGTCCGCGGATCCGCCGCTCCGCCCGCCACTCGCCGGCGTACCTGCGCCTGCGCCTGCGCCCACGATGCCCGGCCCGTCGCTCGTCGCGGTCAGCGCGATCTCCCGGTCGCCGCTGGACAGCCCGGGATACGTGTCGCTGCTCGCCCCGCGCTGGAGCGCCGCCCCGTCCGTGGAGTCGATGCCTCCGGTACGGGTGACGCGGAAGGCGGGTCCGGTGTCGGCGCCCTTGTCCTCCTTCAGATAGCGGTCGAACCAGGCCCCGATCCGGTTCTCGACCCGCCCGCTCTCCATGTCCCCGCCGTCGTGCCCGCCCGCGATCCAGTCGACGGCGACGGGTGCGCCGTTCCCGCTGATGGTCCGCGCCATGGCATCGGCCTGGCCGAGCGGGAAGAGGGAGTCGGTCTGCCCCTGCACGATGAGCGCGGGCACCTTGATGCGGTCGCCGACGGCGCTCGGCGACCGCTCGCTGAGCAGCGCACGCGCGGCGGCGTCCGGCTTCCCGGAGACGGCGACCCGTTCGTACATGGCACAGAGCTGCTTCTCGAACTTCTCGCAACCGCCGCCCGAGGTGACGAAGATCCCGGCCCAGAGCTTCTTGAAGACCCCGTCGGGGAAGAGTGCGTCGGCGAGGTTCCAGTACGTGATCACCGGCGCGATGGCATCGACGCGCCGGTCGTACCCGGCGGCGAGGAGCGAGACCGCGCCACCGTACGAGGCGCCCGTGACGCCGACCCGCGGGTCGCCCTTCGCGTCCAGCTGCACCTCGGGCCGCCGGGCCAGCCAGTCGATCAGCCCGGACACGTCCTTGACCTCGCGCTCGGGCGCGTTGAGCGAGATCTCCCCGCCGGACTTCCCGAATCCGCGGGCCGACCAGGTCATGACGGCGTACCCGGCACCGGCCAGCTCCTCCGCCTGCGCCCGCACATCGTCCTTGGAACCGCCGAAGCCGTGCCCGATCAGCACGGCGGGCCGTCGCTCCGAACCGCCGGACGTGAAGTACGAGGTGTCGAGGGACACCCCGTCGATCCGCATCGTCCGGTCCTCGCGGTGCACGGCGGTCGCACGGCCGTCGGCCACCGCGGTCCAGGTACCGGCACCCGCGAGCACGACGAGCGCAGCCACGGCCGCCGCCCGCCGGCCGCGCTTACGGGTCCACCGGCGCCATCGGGAGTCAGGGGTCTGCATGTGTCGACCCTAAGCGCACGGCCCTCGCGCGCAGGCTGCCGCGAGGGGGAAGTGTCCGGCCTCCTTCCGGCGTACGCCCCTCCCCCGCTGTACTCCGTACGCGGTACACCCGCCCGGCCCGACTCGCCCCCGCCCGGCCCCCTGTCGCAGGGACCCGCAGGTGGTGGACTTCATGACGGAGATCCGCAGATCGACCCGGTCACTGACGGCGGCCTGAGCATGTCACGGCCGGCCCTCCGGCCCGACCCGCATCGGCACGGGCACAGTGCCCGTCGGATACGGCGACTCGCACGGCAGAAGCGCCGTTGCCGCGTCGGTCCTCCCGGCGCGGACCAGTTCGTGGACCTGCCGGGCCAGCGGTGTGACGTCACGGATCGAAACCGTCCACTCATCGGCGTACCGCCGCGCCGCCTCGCCCGTGAGACCGAGTTGCAGGGAGCGGTGCGGGAGCGGATTGAGGTGGAGGTCGCGTTCGGGGTCCCACTGGACGCGGGCCGGGGACCGGCGCAGACTGCGCTGCCAGCTCGCGCGGTCCGGGTGGACTCCCCTGACGTAGTGGGAGAGTTCGGCGTTGCCCAGCGCCCAGTCGAAGCCTTCGCGGCTGATCTCGACGGCCAGCACGGTCTCCTGGCCCTCCTTCGTGGCCCAGCCGCAGCGGTACATCATCCACAGGAAGCTTGGCTTGATCCATGTCAACCCTCGTTCATAGTCATTTTTGCCGATCGATTCGCAATGAGGATCCGCTACGAGCTGCGGGCCGACCTACACCAAAGCCTGCTTGAACTCGCCTGCTCGATCATCTGCCTCCCACGCTCTCTTAGGAGGGCGACCCTCGCCGCACAGGTGGCCAAGGGGCTGTCGATTAATAACTACTTGGTTTGATCGGGTAGTGGCTGGTGTCCGGCGATGGCTGCGAGTTCGGCAGCGGTGATCGCTTTCATCGCGCCGTCCTGGGTGGTGTGGCCAAGGGCTTCGAGGTCGGCTCCTGGCTCCCTGGCTGTCCAGGAGATGAGGTTGGCGCCCACGCCGCAGAAGGTGGCCAGTACGGTACGGGGTGTCTTCCAGCGTTTGGCCAGGATGGCGATGAGGACGCGGTCGGCGGCGGAGAGGAGCCGGCTGCCGGCGCCGGGGCCGCCGTCGGGACGTTTGCCGGGCAGCAGGATCGGCGGGTGGGCGGTGCAGTAGTCGCGGTAGCGGGTGACCAGGCTGTTGAAGGCGGGAGTTTCGAGTCCGGTGAGGCTGGGATGCCGTAGCCAGGACGGGGCCTTGTCACCGGCCGGGAACCTGCCGAACTCCACTGGCCGGGCGGGTGGTTCGGGTGCCAGGGGCTCGGGTCGGAGGGTGTAGTTCCAGGTACCGTGCCAGTCGTGCGGTGTGAGGGGCAGGCGGTCCATGATGCTGTCGGGGACGGTGACGCCGGTGGGGTAGGCGCCGGGGTCGAGTTCGGCGTGGACGGTCATTCCGGTGCGGGTCCGGGTGGCACCGATGGTGGAGACCACGACTTCGTGACTGGTCAGTGGCCGTCCGCGCCAGTTGATGCTGATCTGGGAGAACAGCCGGTGCTCTATCTTGTTCCACTTCGACGTGCCCGGAGGAAAGTGACAGATAGTCACTTGTAGTCCGGTGTCCATGGCGAAGGTCGCGAGTTCCTTCTTCCAGGCCCGCACCCGGTAGCCGTTGGAGCCGCCCGCGTCGGCGGTGATCAGCAGCC
>NZ_JBSFYR010000076.1:0-38132 GCF_053599875.1 Streptomyces sp. NPDC005151
TACTCCTTGGGCACCGACAGCGGCAGCCGGTTCGGCGGATACTTCGGCATCGGACGGACTCCTTCCAGGAGTCGCAACCACCGATGGAAACCGCCTTGCCTGATGCATGTTCCACATCCATGGAAGTGGAACACGGCACCCGACGCTCCGTCAGGAAATTTGCGTCCTGGGCAGATTGCCCTCCCGGCCGTTCCGGAAGTCGTTCCACAAAATGCGTTCCGAAACTCTCGTACGGAACAGACTTCCGGTACGGTCCGGTCATGGGAACCGACAAGCGCCACCCCGCAGGCGGGCTTGAACTCGCGTACGCGCGGGTCTCCACCACCAAACAGAGCCTGGAACGCCAACTCGACGCGTTGAACGCGGCGGGCATCCCCGACGACCGGACCTACGTCGACAAGAAGAGCGGCGCCAGCGTCGACCGCCCCGGCCTGGCCAGCCTGCTCGCCTACGCCCGCCCCGGCGATGTGATCGTGGTCTACACTCTCGACCGGCTCGGCCGGAACCTGCGCGAAGTCCTCAACCTCGTCCACGACCTGAGCGAGAAGAACATCGGCGTGCGCTCCCTCGCCGACCCGCTGCCGATCAACACCGCCGACGAAGGCATGGGCCGCATCGCCTTCCTGCTGCTGGCCCTCTTCGCCGAAATGGAACGCACCTTCACCGCCGAACGCGCCGCCCACGCCCGCGCCGTCGCCGAAGCCGCCGGCCGCCACATCGGCCGCCCCGTCGCCCACCCCGCCGACAAGATCGAATACGCACGCCTGCTGAAGGGCCAGGGCGCCAGCTACGGGGAGATCAGCACGAAGACCGGCATCCCGAAGACCTCCCTGCACCGCTACCTGCAGGGATAGCCGTGCGGGGAGGCGAAGAGACGCCCGCAGCGGCCACGGCCACACTGTGCCCGGCAGCGAAGTAGGGGTTCTTGACCCTCACACTGTGTCAGGCGCTGAACTCGGAGACATCATGTTCACCATCGGAGACTTCGCCCGGCACGGCCGCGTCTCGGTCCGGATGCTGCGTCACTACGACGCGACTGGACTACTGCGCCCGGCCCATGTCGACCCCGCCACCGGCTACCGCCACTACACCGCCGCCCAGCTGGCCCGCCTCAACCGGGTCATCGCACTCAAGGACCTCGGCTTCACCCTCCAACAGGTCGGGGAGATTTTGGACGAGAAAGTCAGCACCGAGGAACTGCGCGGCATGCTGCGGCTGCGACGGGCAGAACTGGCGGAGACAGTGGCGGCCGCGGCGGCCCGGCTGCTCCAGGTCGAGGCGAGGCTCCGGTCGATCGAGAGCGAGGGGCACATGCCCAGCAACGACGTCGTAGTCAAGCGCCTGCCGTCCGTGCGGGTAGCCGAGGTGACCGGTGTGGCACCGGACTTTGACACCATCGGCCCGGTCATCCAGCCGCTGTACGAGGACCTGATGAGGCGCCTACAGGTGGCCGGTATCGCCCTGACCGGACCTGGGGTCGCGTACTACGAGGACGGCCCGGACGGCGGGGTCCTCATCCATGCGGGCGTCGAGGTCTCCGCGCCACTTGGGGAGGACGAAGGGCTGCGGATCGTCGATCTGCCGCCGGTCGAGCAGGCGGCGGCCATCGTGCACCGCGGCTCGATGGAGACCGTCCTGCCCACCATCCAGACCCTGGGCCGCTGGATCGACGCCAACGGCTACCGCTCGACCGGCTACCCGCGGGAGATCAACCTAGAGTGCCCCGACAACCGGGATGAGTGGGTGACCGAGCTCCAGGAACCGGTGACCAAGGCCTGACAAGAGAGCCGGGGGCAGCCGACATCCTGGCTGCCCCCATGGCGATCCACCGTCAGCGAGTGCAGTCGACTTCAGGCATCAGCGCAGCCGACTTCGGAAGCTGACAACTGACACGCCCGCCCCGCCCTTCCGGCACTGCCGCAGTAAATGCGTACACCTCACCCCGGCGGCCGGAACACACCGCCGCCGGTCGCAATGATCACGGTAGAGGCCCTGCCGCAGTAAATCCGGTATTTACTGCGGTAGTTGGGAATACGTCTCCGCGACCGCACAACTGTCCGAATGCGGGTCTGCTGTGAGGGCTTGAGGGGAGGAGACTGTCAGTGCGCGACGCCGACCAGGCCTGGCACCAGCATGTTTGCCTGGGTCATGCCCCCAGGTCCTCCGTCACGGGCAGGCACTCGGCGAGCAGGTCGACGACGTCGCGCCAGGCTCGCTGCGCGTGCTGTCGGTGGTAGCCGACGCCGGGGACCACGGGGTGGTCGACCGGCGGGTGGTGGAAGGCGTGCAAGGCTCCGCCGTAGACCGCGAGGCGCCAGTCGACGCCCGCGGCCTGCATCTCAGCGGTAAACGCGTTCCGTTGCGCGGGCGGCATGATCGGGTCTTCCGACCCGACCCCGGCCCACACCGGGCAGCGAATGCGCGCCGCCTCGCCCGGTCGGCCCGTGGTCAGTGCGTTGACTGTCCCGATCGCGCGCAGGTTGACGCCGCCGCGCCCGAGTTCCAGCCCGACGGCGCCCCCGGTTCCGTAGCCGACGGTGGCGATCCGGTCGGGGTCGGTCCGGGGCTCGGTGCGCAACACGTCGAGCGCCGCATGGCCGATCCCCCGCATCCGGTCGGGATCAGCGAGCAGTGGCATGCAACGGGCCAGCATCTCCTCGGGGTCACCCAAATAGCGCCCGCCATGAAGGTCGAAGGCCAGCGCTACATATCCCAGCTCGGCGAGAGCATCGGCCCGGCGGCGCTCGACGTCGCTGAGCCCCATGCCCTCTGGTCCGAGCAGCACCGCGGGCCGGCGGTCGACACCGGCCGGGAGCGCGAGGTGCCCGATCATCGTCAAACCGTCGGCCGGGTACTCGACCGTACGCGTCGTAATCTTCGTCATGAGACTGGACTGTAGTGATCGTCGAGCCCGGTCCGGCCGGTGTTCTGCCGCTGGCAGAACAGCACGGGTGTCCCTCTGAAATACGGGACGGGCCCGGCGCTCAGGGCTTCAAGATCATCCCGTTGCCCCTTTGGCGCGTATCTCGGTCACACCCCTACCCGCGCATCGTCGAAGCGATCGAGGACGTGGCGCCGTGAAACCGTTCGAATATCTGCGCGCCCGCACCACTGACGAGGCGGTGAGCGCGATGACCCGCCACCCGGGGGCCGTCTTCCTCGGCGGGGGCACCAATCTGATCGATCTGATGAAGCTCGGTGTGGCGACCCCGGATCTCCTCGTCGACGTCAGCGGCCTGCCCCTGAACCAGGTGGCGGACACTCCCGACGGAGGTCTGCGCATCGGTGCGACCGTACGCAACAGTGACCTCGCCGCCCACCACGCCGTGCGCACCCGCTACCCCGCCCTGTCGCAGGCACTGCTCTCCGGAGCCTCCGGGCAGCTCCGCAATACCGTCACGACCGGCGGCAACCTGTTGCAGCGCACCCGATGCCCGTACTTCCAGGACACCTCGAAGCCGTGCAACAAACGGGCACCGGGCACCGGCTGCCCCGCCCGCGAAGGCGCCCACCGCGACCTGGCGGTCATCGGTCACTCCGAGGCATGTGTCGCCACCCACCCGTCGGACATGGCCGTCGCCCTGGCAGCCCTCGACGCCACGGTCCAGCTGTACGGGCCGGACGGCGAGCGGAGCGTTCCCGTCACCGACTTCCACCGGCTGCCGGGAGACGCTCCCGACCGCGACACCGTGATCCGGCCGGGCGAGCTGATCACCGAGGTGCTGCTGCCGCCGCGTCCCGACGGCGCCGTCTCCGTCTACAGCAAGGCCCGCGACCGTGCCTCGTACGCCTTCGCGCTCGCCTCCGTCGCCGCGGTCGTCACCGTCCGCGACCGCCGCATCGAGCACGCAGCACTGGCCTTCGGCGGGCTCGCCCACCGCCCCTGGCGCGCCCGCGCCGCGGAAGAGATCCTGCGGGGCGCCGCCACCACCGACGACACCTTCACCCGGGCCGTGGACGCCGAACTCGCGACCGCCCGGCCGCTGCGCGACAACGCATTCAAGGTGGAGCTCGCCCGCAGCCTGGCCGTCGACGCACTGGCCGCACTCACCGCCCGCATCTGAAGAAGGGGACTTCCCACCATGAGCGACGCCCCCCAGCCGCTGGGCAGCCCCGTGCTCCGCCTCGAGGGCCGGGGCAAGGTCACCGGCGCCGCCCGCTACGCCGCCGAGCACACTCCGCCGGGCTGTCTGTACGCCTGGCCCGTACCGGCCACCGTCGTACGCGGCCGGATCACGGCGATCCACACCGACGAGGCACTCGCCCTGCCCGGCGTGCACACCGTCCTCACCCATGAAAACGCCCCGAAGCTGAAGCAGTCCGACGACCCGGTCCTCGCCGTCCTCCAGGACGCCCGGGTGCCGCACCGGGGCTGGCATGTTGCGCTCGTGGTGGCCGACACCCTCGAATCGGCCCGCGCCGGAGCCGAGGCCGTCCGGATCGAGTACGAGAGTGCCGGGCACGATGTCCTGCTCGACGAGGACCACCCGGGTCTGTACACACCGCAGACGGTGAACGGTGGATACCCCGCCGTTCGCGAACGGGGCGACGTCGACCGCGCCTTCGCCGTGTCCCCCGTACAGATCGATGCCACGTACACGCTCGGGCCCCTGCACAACCACCCCATGGAACCGCATGCCTCCACCGCCCATTGGACGGACGACGGGCAGCTGACCGTGTACGACTCCAGCCAGGGCACCGGAACGGTCCGCGACTCCCTGGCCACCGTGTTCGGGCTCCGACCCGAACGGGTCACGGTCGTCTCCGAACACGTCGGCGGCGGCTTCGGCTCCAAGGGCACCGCGCGCCCGCAGGCGGTGCTGGCCGCCATGGCCGCGCGCTACACCGGACACCCCGTCAAGCTCGCTCTGCCGCGGCGCGAACTGCCCGCCGTCGTGGGCCACCGCGCCCCCACCGTGCAACGTGTCAGACTTGGCGCGGAACTCGACGGCACCCTTACCTCGCTCGCCCACGAGATCATCACCCACACCTCCACGGTCAAGGAGTTCGTGGAACAGGCGGCCGTGCCGGCTCGCACGATGTACTCGTCAGGGCACAGCCGTACCGTCCACCGGGTGACCGCCCTGGACGTGCCCAGCCCCTCGTGGATGCGCGCACCCGGCGAGGCCCCCGGCATGTACGCGCTGGAGTCGGCCATGGACGAGCTGGCCGTGGCCCTCGGTATCGACCCCGTCGAACTGCGCCTGCGCAACGACCCCGCGTACGAACCCGACACCGGCCGCCCCTTCAGCAGCCGCGGCCTCGCCGCCTGCCTGGAGGAGGGCGCCGCACGGTTCGGCTGGTACGACCGCGATCCGAGCCCCGCGGTCCGAAAGGAAGGCCCCCTGCTGCTCGGTACGGGCGTCGCCTCCGCCACGTACCCCGTATACATCGCCGGCTCCAGTGCCTCGGCGCACGCCGCTGCCGACGGCACCTACCGCATCAGGATCAATGCCACCGACATCGGCACCGGCGCCCGCACCGTCCTCGCGCAGATCGCCGCGTCCGTGCTGGACACCCCCGTGGCCGACGTCCGGATCGACATCGGCAGCAGCGCGCTGCCCGAAGCGCCCCTGGCCGGCGGTTCCGCGGGTACGGCGTCCTGGGGCTGGTCCGTGCACAAGGCGTCCACCGCCCTGGTGCGACACCTGCGCGAGCGCACCGGACCCCTGCCCGACGAGGGCCTCACGGTCACCGCCGACACCGCGGAGGAGGCGGCTGTGCAATCCCCTTACGCACGGCATGCGTTCGGCGCGCACTTTGCCGAAGTCGCCGTCGACAGCCGCACCGGTGAGGTCCGGGTGCGCCGCATGCTCGGCGTCTTCGCCGCCGGACGCGTCCTCAACTCCCGTACCGCACGATCCCAGTTCATCGGCGGCATGATCATGGGGCTTGGCATGGCGCTGACCGAGTGCAGCACGATCGACCCCGTCTTCGGCGACTTCACGCAGAACGATCTCGCCTCTTACCATGTGCCGGTCTGCGCCGACGTCCCGGAGATCGAGGCGCACTGGATCGACGAGGACGACCCGCATCTCAACCCGATGGGCAGCAAGGGCATCGGCGAGATCGGCATCGTCGGGGCCGCGGCCGCCATCGGCAACGCGGTGCGGCACGCCACCGGAGCCCGGCTGCGCAATCTCCCGCTCACTCCGGACAAGCTGCTGCCGTATCTGCCCTGACGCCCGGTGAAGCGTGGCACATCGGCGGTGAGCTCATGGGCATGACACTGCTCGGCGCGCCGGCCCTGCTCAGCCCTCTTCCGGGCTGAGCAGGGCTTTCGGGACGGCCTCCCCGCCCCGTAGCCGCGGCCTGTCGGCCGACGTGTTGCGCAACCGGTCCTACCGGGTCACCCTAAGGAGTGACCTAACAGTGACATCTGCTCACTCTTCGTGTTCGGGGGGTCGTTGGTTCAGCGGGCGAAGCAGGTGGGCCTCGATGTGAGGAGCCTCGACGATGACCGTTCCACTCGACCGGCACTATCTGGTCGAACTCCAGGTATCGGCAGAGCGCGTTACCCAGGTGCGACGGATCGTCGCCGCGCATCTGCGCCACTGGAGCCTCGAACTCCACGTCCGGCCGGTGTGCCGGGGCGTGGAGGAGCTGCTGACCAACGTCCACCGGCACGTCGGTGACGACAACCATTGCGCCGTCGAACTCCGCTGGTCCGGACGGCACCTCACGGTCTCCGTCGCAGACAACAGCTCGGAGATGCCGCGGCTGCTCAGCACCGGCGGCGGTGGTCTCAGCCGTGTGATGGCCCTGAGCCACAGCTGGGGCACCTGCCGGACTCTCGACGGCAAGGTCGTCTGGTTCACCCGCTACGCCGAGGCGCCGCGCAGTACCGATCTGGTGCCGCGCACGCCGCTGCCCGGGGTGGGCGAGTTCCTGCTGCCGCCCGTCTCCGAGCCCGCCCTCGTCTGACGCGGCCGCTGCTGCCGGCCCCACGAAACGGGCAGCGCGCATCCCCACCCGGACCGGTACGCGGGTCCGTACGCGAAGAAGTCTGCCCTGCTCACCGGCGCGGATGACGTGCTCACAGCACGCATAGTCCGCGCCGGTCGGGTTACCCGCACCAGGGCCCGCGTTGCGCGACGGGGCGTGGCGCGGCACGGTCGAAGAACCGAGGCAAGGAGGCCACAGTCATGCCCATCGCGACGGTCAACCCCGCGAACGGCGAGACCCTCAAGACGTTCGACGCACTGGGAGCCGCGGAGATCGAACGCAGGCTCGCGACCGCGGACACCACGTTCCGGGAGTACCGCACGACCGGGTTCGGCGAACGGGCCCGCCTGCTGAACCGGGCCGCCGACCTCCTCGACGAGGACCAGCAGGACATCGCCCGCACCATGACCACCGAAATGGGCAAGCCCGTCAAGGCGGCCCGTGCGGAGGCCGCGAAATGTGCCAAGGCCATGCGCTGGTATGCGGCCAACGCAGAGGGACTTCTCGCGGACGAGCACCCGTCGGCCGGCGATGTGGGCGACGCCGGAGCCTCCCGGGCCTATGTCCACTACCGTCCGCTGGGCCCCGTCCTCGCCGTGATGCCGTGGAACTTCCCGCTCTGGCAGGTCGTACGGTTCGCGGCCCCCGCGCTCATGGCGGGCAACGTCGGCCTGCTCAAGCACGCGTCGAACGTCCCGCAGACCGCGCTGTACCTGGAGGACCTGTTCCGCCGGGCGGGTTTCCCGGCAGGCTGCTTCCAGACGCTGCTGGTCGCGTCCGGGGCGGTCGAGTCCATCCTGCGTGACCCCCGGGTCGTCGCCGCCACCCTCACCGGGAGCGAGCCGGCCGGCCGCGCGGTCGCGGCGATCGCGGGCGACGAGGTGAAGCACACCGTGCTGGAACTGGGCGGCAGCGACCCGTTTCTCGTCCTTCCCTCGGCCGACGTGCGGCAGGCCGCCCGTACAGCGGTGACCGCCCGCGTGCAGAACAACGGCCAGTCCTGCATCGCCGCCAAACGGTTCATCGTGCACACCGATGTGTACGACGAGTTCGCCGAGGAGTTCACCGCGGGAATGCGCGCTCTGAAGGTCGGCGACCCGCAGCAGGAGTCCACCGACATCGGCCCCCTCGCCAGCGAACAGGGCCGCACCGACATCGAGGAGCTGGTGGACGACGCCGTACGGCAGGGCGCGATTGTGCTCTGCGGTGGCAGCCGGCCCACCGGCCTGGGCGCGAGGCTGGACCGCGGCTGGTTCTATGCCCCCACCGTCCTCACCGCGATCACCCCGGCCATGCGGATTCACCGCGAGGAGACCTTCGGCCCCGTCGCCACGCTGTACCGGGCCGCCGACCTGGACGAAGCCGTGGCCCTGGCCAACGACACCCCCTTCGGCCTCAGCTCCAACGTATGGACACGTGACGCCGACGACAGCCGTCAGTGCGTGCGTGATCTGCAGGCGGGCGGTGTCTTCTTCAATGGCATGACGGCCTCCCACCCCGCACTGCCCTTCGGCGGAGTGAAGCGCTCCGGCTACGGGCGGGAGCTCTCCGGGCACGGGATTCGCGAGTTCTGCAATGCCACGACGGTCTGGTACGGCCCCGAGGCGGACGGAAGCCGGTCCGCATAGCTGCCCCGTGACGCCGGCCCGAACCGCCTGCGACCCTGTCGAGGAGACGCGCATGAGCGTCCGCAACGACCTCGACCGCTACCGGCCGGCCATGGACGTCATCGACCGGGTGCCCGGACTCGGTGTCCGCGCCGTGGCCGTGCGCCAGGCGATGGCGGATGTCTGCACCCGCCACCACGCGTGGATCCGTGAACACGGCACAGACCTGCCCGAGGTGGCCGACTGGACCTGGGACGGCTGACAACGCCCTGTCCGGACGGACCCCGAAGTGGATGCCGACCGACCGGGCCGAGCGCTCAGCGGCCGACAGCCCTGGCCAGTTGGGACTTCGTCATGTTCGAGCGTCCCTTGACGTTCTTCTTCCTGGCCTCTTCGTAGAGCTGGTCGCGGGTGGGGCCTTCGGCTCCGCCGGGGGAGCCCGGACCGCCGCGCCGCGCGGACGAGAGGTCATGGACGAACAGATCGCTCGCGGTCCTCGACTCGCCGGAGCGGGCACGCTCCTTGTGCACCGTGCGCGCCGCGATCTCCTCGGCCCGCTCCTCACTCACTCCGCGCTCCTGTGCACTCTCCTTGATGTGTTCGTACTGCCGCACACGTTTGGCACTGGATCCGGGTGGCATGGTGCGGTCACTTCCTCTCCCGGCGGCTGTGTCTTCTGCGGGACGGGGGTCCGGGGCGCCCTCTCCAGTGTCCCAGCGGCTCCCGGGGCACGCATCGGATCACCCCGGTACGGGGGGCCTAGCGGCCGCCCGGGCAGCCGCGCAGCCGCGCGTGTCCTCGTCCGCCCAGCCGTGCGGGGCGGACGATCGCATCCCCAGCTGCCCACCGGGGCCTGGTCTCCACCGTCGGGGGGCCGACGGGGCGCCGTCGCTGGGCGCGCCGCGGGTGGCCCCCCGGCCTTCTCCGCCCTCGAAGCGGCGAGGGCGCTGCGGCCGGCCGACCGGAGGCCGTCCGCCGTCCCGCGTACCGCCGCGCCCGCACCGGCCTTGTTCACATGTGGTGCTCTCCCTGCTCAGCGACTCCTGCTCAGTAACGCAGAGCTGCCGCGATCCGCCCGTGCTCCGCCAGCGAGTCGTCGGCGAGGAACACCACATCGGCCCCGCTGTTCAGTGCCGCCTCGACGAGTTCGTCGACGATGTCCTCGCGGATCGTCCCGTCGGCTGTGCCCACGGCGTCCGCGGGCACCGGCTCCAGGTGCTCGTCCGTGACCCGTACGGTCTGCTGGAACTGCTCCTCCACCGCGACGAGAGCGGCCCGCCCCTCCCGCACCGCTGCCCACACCTCGTCGAGACCACCTGCGTAGGCACGGCGGCCGCGGGCGTCGTCGAGCCTGGCCGCGACCTCCGCGGCGACCTCCGCCCGGCGTTTGTCGAGAGCGGGTGCGAGCTCCTTGAGGAAGTCGCTCGGCGACACATCGGCCGGCACCCCCTTCGTGACCCGGCCGACCGCCGGCTTGGTGGTCCCGCCGACCCCGTTCAGCAGGGCGAGGGCCGGGGCGAGGCCGACCAGGTACATCGGTCGCGGATCGGCGGCGAGGACGGCACGCAGCTTCTCGTCGACGGAGCGCAGGAAGATGCGTGTCTCCTCGTCGGAGAACGTGCTCGGCGTGTCCCCGATCTGCTCCTCGCGCTGCGGGTTCGGCTTCTCCTGCGGAATCGTCAGCGGGAACCCGCCGGTCTGCTCCTGGTGCACGGAGTCGGCCGTTCCGCTCCACAGTGTCGCGTGGTCGGCTGCGACGGTCAGTGCCCAGTACGGTTCGGCCAGGGCCTTCGCGGCCACCAGGTTCCGGGTCAGATAGGTGTCGCTCAGAACCACCCGTTCGGGCGCCGTACGGGGGAGCAGCCAGATCTGATGCTCGTCCGCCGTGGCCAGGACGAGCAGACCGTCGAGCCTGCGGCGCGAATCCACCTCGTCGACCGCGCGGGAGAGCTGCGTCTTGATGGCCGCCCTGGCCTCCCGGGACACCGCGGGATCGGCGTCGAGTCGCCGTTCGGCTTCGGAGAGCAGGTTGCGCAGCCGTACGGCGTCCTGGGCGTTGTCCGGAGCCCGTCGGTGCGTCGGCATGGTCAGGGACACCGCCGGATAGGGCTTGGGCGCTCGTAGCTCCTGCAGCAGGCCGGCGGTCAGGGCGTCCGTATCCATAGTTCCCTCCGGGGGATTGCGCCCACTCCCGTTTAGAGCGGGCGATTTCGACGAGTCAATTCATACCTTTTGATCCTAATATGAGCGAATTGCTTGACCTTGCCTCAGGAGGGATGTGCGATGTCCACGCTCACCGTGTGGAAGTTCCAGTCGGCCGAGGGGGCGGAGGACGTGGAGACCACGCTCAAGTCCCTGCAGAAGGAGGGGCTGATCAAGATCCTGGACGCCGCGGTGGTCAGCTGGCCGGCCGACAAGGCCAAGCCGAAGACCAAGCAGCTGCTCAACCTGGTCGGCGCGGGCGCCCTGAGCGGCACGTTCTGGGGGATGCTCTTCGGGCTGATCTTCCTGATGCCGCTGCTGGGTGCGGCCATCGGCGCGGCGGCCGGGGCGCTGGGTGGCAAGCTGGCCGACGTCGGCATCGACGACGACTTCATCGCCGAGGTCAAGAAGCAGGTGACGCCCGGCACTTCGGCGCTGTTCCTGCTGACCACGGACGAGGTTCCGGACCGGATCGGCGACGCGCTCCCCGGTGGCGGCGCCGAGCTCCTCCACAGCAACCTGGACACCCTCAGCGAGGCGCGGCTCCGCGAGGTCTTCGGCGACGACGCCGAGTGACCCGAGTGGAGGAGCCCGGTGGATCCGGGTTCGTCCAGTGCGCCCCCGTCCTGCCGTTTGCCGTCGACCCACTTTCCCGAGCAGACCCGGAGTGTCCGTGAACCAGTCCCGCCCCCTGCGGCGCACCCTCGGCGGCCGCACCGCCCGCCGCCTGACCCCCGCCCTGCTGGCCGCGCTGATCGTCGCCGGCACCGCTGCCTGCGGCGGCTCCGGCACCACCGCGCCGGGCACGGCCAGGAGCACCCGTACGGTGTCCCCGGGCCCGGCCGAGTCGCCGTCCACGAGCGCCTCGCCGCGCACCCAGGAGTCATTCGCGGCCTCGGTCTCCGCCGAGGTCGAACGCAACAGGCAGCGGGCGGCCAAGCAGCTCGCAGGGGTTCAGGGGCAGGGGAACGCCGTGAAGGACGTCTCGGTGACCGGGCTGCCGGTCGCGAAGTCCGAGCAGTTCCGAAGCGCCCTGGTCCGCGTCACCAACCCCACCGACAAGCCGGCGTTCTACGCGGTCCGGGTGGAGTTCGTCGATGCGTCGGGCAAGGTCCTCGACTCCGTGGTGCTCGGCTTCGCGGAGGCCCCGCCCGGCAGGACGGTCAGCGAGCACGCGAACAGCCGTAAGGCAGCGGGCGTCAAGTCGTTCCCCCGGATCGCCCAGGCCGAGCGCAGCTGACGACGGGGGGCGAGGTGAGCGCCGCCGCCGATGCAGTGACGGACGTCCTGCGGGAACTGCGCAGCCGCTTCGCGGGGGAGCGGGTCGGGGAACTCGTCGACTACATCCCCCAGTTGGCGCTGGCCGACCCGGACTCGTTCGGGCTGGCGCTGATCAGCATGGACGGCCACCGCTACAGCACCGGTGAGGCCGACGTCCCGTTCACCATGCAATCCGTTTCGAAGCCATTCGTCTATGCTCTCGCGCTGTCCGTCCTCGGACTCGACGAGGTGTGCCGCTGGGTGAACGCCGAGCCCAGCGGCGAGGCGTTCAACGCCATCAGTCTGGAACGGGCGACCGGACGGCCGGCCAACGCCATGGTCAACGCCGGTGCGATCGTCACCACCGCGCTGATCCCGGACACCGCCGACGCCCCGAGGTTCGACCGCATCCTGGACTGCCTGAGCCGGTTCGCCGGACGGCAGCTGGACGTCGACGAGGCGGTGTACGCCTCCGAGGTCGCCACCGGCGACCGCAACCGCGCCCTCGCCTATCTGATCCGCAGCACCGGTCTGCTGCCCGTCGACCCGGTGACGTCGGTGGAGACCTACTTCCGGCAGTGCGCGGTGCGGGTCACGGCCCTGGACCTCGCCGCTATGGCCGCGACGCTCGCGCACGGCGGGGTGAACCCGCTCACCGGTCAGGCGGTCGTCGAGGAAACGGTCGCCGCGCAGGTGCTCGCCGTGATGGCGACGTGCGGCATGTACGACGCCTCGGGCGACTGGCTGCTGCGGGTGGGGCTGCCCGCCAAGAGTGGGGTGTCGGGTGGTCTGATCGCCGCGGGACCGGCCCGGTTCGGCCTGGCGACGTACAGTCCGCCCCTCGATCCGACCGGCACTTCGGTGCGCGGGCGCCGAGCACTCGGGGCGCTCTCGGAGCGACTCGGTCTGCATCTGATGCACAACCCGGCACTCGCCGGTTCAACCGTCACCCTGGCCACCACCGCCGACGATCTGCCGTCCGCCCCGACGGGGGAGCAGGAGCGTGCTCTGCGGGAGCAGGTGGCCGTCGTCGCCGCGCAGGGTGCGCTCGACTTCACCGCGGCGGAACGGGTGCTGCACGCGCTCGACGAGTCGCGGACGGAGGAGACCGCGTCCGTGGTGCTGGATCTGCGACAGGTGACAGGGGTCGACACCGTGGCCCTGGCGATGCTGCGGTCCGGACTGGAGCGGCTCGCGGAGGGCGGCCGGCGGACGGCGGTGGTCGACCCGGCGGGCTACTTGGCAGCAGTGTCCGCCGGCGAAGACCTGACGGCTCCCCAGCGGTTCACCTCACGCGACGAGGCCGTCGAACGCGTTGCTCATGACCTGGACACGCCCTAAGAACTCCTAATGAAATGATCTTCGAGGTGGTTGGATCACTCCGGGACTGATGATCCGGGGGTGTGGGGTGGCTCGGCCGAGGCCGAGGGAAGTTGATGACGATCCGTGGGCGGTGGTCGAGCCGCTGCTGCCCGAGGTGGAGCGGCGGACCCGGCATCCCGGGGCGCAAGCAGGATCCGGACCGGCTGGTCTTCCAGGGCATTCTGTTCGTGCTGCACACCGGGATCTCCTGGAAACATCTGCCGCAGGAACTCGGCTTCGGCTCGGGCATGACGTGCTGGCACCGTCTGGCTGAGTGGACCGAGGCCGGAGTGTGGCCGCGGCTGCACGAAGTTCTCCTCGCCAAGCTCCGCAACGCAAACGCCCTGGACTTCTCCCCGCATGAGCGGCGGGGGACTGCACCCGGACACCTACGTCCGGGCAGAGCTGCCCCTGCCCGGGGAAGTGCTCCGGGGACAGAAAAAAATGCTCACGCTCGCTGGTCGAAGCAGCCTGCGCCCGGCATCGGGTGGACCTCAGCTTCCCCGGCCTCGGCGTTCAGCTCGGCGCCCGGGTGCTCGCCGAAATCGGGGACGACCGCGCAAAATCCCCGGCTCTGCTCGTGGTCCCCAGTTCGTCCGGTTTTCATGCGGTGTTGAGCTCAGTGAACGGAGAACCCGCCGTCGACGAAGATCGCCTGCCCGGTGACGTAGCCGGATGCGCGGCTGGCCAGGAACACCGCCGCTCCGGCGAAGTCCTCGGCCAGGCCGTTGCGCCCGACCATCGTGCGCGCGGCCAGCGCCGCCACCTTCTCCGGGTCGGACGACAACCGCGCATTGAGCGGGGTCATGACGAAGCCGGGCACCAGCGTGTTGCAGGTGACGCCGTGTGGCGACCACGCCTCCGCCTGAGAGCGGGCCAGCGACTCCAGCGCCCCTTTGGAAACCCCGTAGACGCCGCTCTGGACGAACGCCCGATGCGCCTGCTGGGAGGTGATGTGGATGATCCGCCCGAAGCCCCGCTCGGCCATGCCGGGCCCGAACCGCTGGCCCAACAAGTAGGGCGCCTCCAGGTTCACCGCCATCGTGGCGTCCCACACATCCTTGCCCAGCTCGCCCAGCGGCGGCCGCAGGTTGATCCCGGCGCTGTTGACGAGAATGTCGGGCTCACCGAACACCTCGGCTGCCTGCTCCGCCGCCGCGCGCACCCCGTCGCGGGTGCTCAGGTCGGCGCTCACCCAGGCCGCCCGGCAGCCCTCCGCCGCCAGGTCGTCGACCGTGGCGGCCAGTTCCGACTCCTTGCGCGCCACGATCACCACGCTCGCCCCCGCTCTCGCGAGAGCCCCGGCGATGGCTCGGCCAATGCCGGAACTGCCGCCCGTCACCACGGCGACCCGGCCGTCCAGCGAGAAGAGTTCGGAGAGGTAGCTATGCGAGATCATGCCCGCACCCTAGACGGCGCGTCCACGGCGAAAGTGCCCGGGGCGGAACGCATTGGGTGGGGAGATCAACTGAGCAGGTTTGCCCTGGGCGTCCCAGTTGTCGACGTCTCCGAAGTGGGGGAAGACGGGGATTTCAGTCAGATCAGCGGGCTGCTGCGGAGCCGGCTGCGTGAACACGAAGGCCGCAACGCACAGCCGTCCGCGTGCGTGATCGACGCGCAGAGCATGAAGACTTCCACCAGCGTTCCCGTCACGAGCCAGGGCACGGACGCTGGCAAGAAGATCGTCGGCAGGAAGAGAAGCATCGTGACGGACACACTCGGGCTGCTTTTGGCGGTCCTGCTCACGGTCGCGAGCGTCCAGGACTCCGTCGCCGGCACCCGCCTGATCGACATGGTGGCTGCCGAGCACCCCACGATCCAAAAGGTCTGGGTCGACAGCGGCTACCGCCGGCACCTCGTCGAACACGCCGCCCGCCTCGGAATCGACATGAAAACCACCCAACGCAAGCCCGGGAACAGGGGCTTTACCCCGATACCGAAGCGATGGGCCGTCGAGCGAACCTACGGATGGCTGATGCTCCACCGCCGCCTCGCCCGCGACTACGAAACCCTGCCCACCCGCTCCGAAGCCATGATCCACCTCGCCATGACCGACCTCATGACCCGCCGCCTCACTGAGGTTCCCCCGGCGTGACCACCGTGTCCTGGCGCGACCCGACACCACAGGACGAAACGCAATCAACGGGATGAAACACCGGGAGAAAACGACCCCTTAGACGCCTGAGGGATCAGCGGGGTCGGGGCTTCGGCGGGGCGACAGCAGCTGGCTGGTGGCAATGAGGAGGCGACCACTGAACAGGAGGGCGTTTCCGCCGAAGAAGCGGACCTCCCAGGAGGCGCTCGGCAGGATCCGGAAGTAGAAGAGGCCCTGCATGAGTGGGGAGCCGCGGGTCGTACGGCGGGTAGCCGCGCTTCTCGGTGCAGTCGGCCAGGACCGGCCCTAGGTCCAGCACATCATCGACCAGGTCGGCGACGAACCGGGCCAGGTGGTCCTCGGGCAGCCAGTCATCCAGCGACGGCGGCGGCAGCAGCAGGACCTGGTGCGGGTCGAACGCCCGGAACCGCTTGTCCACCGCCACACGAGCCTGCGGCCGCTTCTTCCCGACCGACTCGACCTCGAACAGCCCATCGCCACCATGCATACCGGGATCATCCGGCACGAATGATCACCAGCCGAAGGCGGGTTGTCGATTGCTGCCCCACACTCCTAGCCTGTCGGCTGCCGGAACCAGGCGCGGTGGCGGTGGACCCGGTAATCGACCGGGCCGCACCGGCCCGTCGGCTCACCGCGCCGGGAGGCTCGCGGTCAACAGGTCGCGCAGCAGCGGCAGCAACTCCTCGACCTCCACGTCGGAGAGCTCGCTGAACGCCCCGCTGGAGCGGGCCAGGAGCACTCCGACGAAGGCCGCCGCCGCGAGCTCGGCACGCAGCTGCGGCCGGTCCACCTGTTCGGCGGCGAACCGGTCGCGCAGAGGGTGCACCAGCCGTTCGTAGAGATAGGTGCGGGCGGCCCGCTGCACCTCGGTGTTGTCGCCGGGCAGCACCGCGGCGTGGAAGGACGGTCCGGGACCGCGCCGGGCGAACCGCTCCAGCATGCTGCGCAGCCGCTCCTCGTCCAGCAGGTCGGCCGGCGCCGCGTCACCCTGCTCGACCCGCAAAGCGGCCAGGTAGAGCTGCGTCTTGCCGCCGAAGTACCGGGCGATCAACGCAGGGTCCACGCCCGCGCGCTCGCCGATCTCCCGGGTGGTGGTGCGCTCGAAGCCCCGGTCGGCGAAGAGTTCCATCGCCGCCTGGATGAGCAGTTCCCGGCTGCGGGCGGCGTCGCGCCGCCGGGGCGGGACGGGCTCCGGCGCGCCGTCCGCGGCAGCGGCGGACCCGTCGGCCCCGAAGAACGCCCCGCTCACCGCTCGGCCCCGGTCCGCTGGAGGGGCACCTCGTCCTCGCCGGGCGCGATATCCGCGATGCTCTCGTCCACCATCAGCTCCTCGTCCGCGCTGGCCCGGTCGGCCGCCGGGGCGCTGCGCCGCGGCAGGACGATCGTAACCAGCCCGATCAACACCCATACCGCGCAGCCGATCAGCGCGGCGTCCCGGTAGCCGCTGCCGGCGGGCAGCAGCTGCCCGCGCCCGGTGTGCGCCTGGAGCACGGCGCCGCACAGCGCGCTGCCGGTGGAGAAGCCCACGTAGCGCAGCACCTGGTTGAAGCTGACCGCACTGCCGACCTCGCCGGCGGGCACCGCGCCGAGAATCAGTCCCGGCATCACGGCGAAGATGCAGCCGATGCCGAGTCCGGCGATCGCCATCACCACCAGCAGTTCCCACAGGCGGTCGCGGGCGAAGAGGAAGAGCAGCAGCGAGACCAGCGAGACCGCGCAGGCCAGCGGCAGCACCAGAGCCGTGGAGGTGCGCCGGACGAGCACCGGGACCACCTTGCTGGACAGCACGGTGAGCACCGAGAACGGCAGCAGCACGAGACCCGCGACCACCACCGAGGCGCCCAGGCCGTAGCCGGTGTCGGCGGGGGTCTGCACGTAACGGATCACCAGCGACATCAGCAGGTACATCCCGACGCCCGCGACCAGGCCGGCCACGTCGGCGGTGAGCACCGACCGGTTGGTCAGCGTGCGCAGCTCTACGAGCGGATGCCTGGTGCGCAGCTCATGCCGGATCCAGCCGGCGAGCAGCAGCACCGTTGCGGCCGCCACCGCCCACAGGCGGGTGCTGGCCCAGCCCCAGGTCTCCCCTTCGCTGAGTACCAGCAGCAGCCCGACGAGCAGCAGGCCGAGCAGCACCGCACCCGGTATGTCCAGCGGCCGCCGCTCGCGGTGCGTGGTTGCGGGCAGTACCAGGGCGGCCAGCACCAGGGCCAGGGCGCTGATCACGGCGCCGAACCAGAAGCCGGCGTGGATGCCGAAGGATTCGGCGATCAGGCCGGTGATCGGGTAGCCGAGGCCGACTCCGGCGACGGTGGTGATCGAGAGCAGCGCGACCGCCGAGCGGGAGGCCGCGGCGGGCAGAGCGTCCCGGGCGGTGGCGATGGCCAGTGGGGTCAGCCCCAGCCCGACGCCCTGCAGCCCGCGCCCCACCACCAGCCACCCGAAGCCGAGCGGCAGCGCGGCCAGCACACTGCCGAGGACCACCACGGCGGCGGCGCCGAGCGTCACCGTCCGGCGGCCCGGCCCGTCACCCAGCCGGCCCATCACCGGGGTGGCGACAGCGCCGACCAGCATGGTGATGGTCAGCGACCACTGGGCCTCGGCGAGTGGGACATGGTCGACGGTGGCGATGGTCGGGATCAGCGGGGCGCCGAGGCTGCTGATCACGGCCACCACGGCGCCGAGGAACACCAGGACGGGCACCAGGGCCCTCTGGCGCAGTGCCGGCCGGCCCGTCGGGGTCTGCATGGACGCGCCCTCTCTTGTCGAAGGTCGAGTGTCGGAGTCGGCGTCGGAGCGGGGAGAACAGAAAGCGCCACGAACCGATGTCATCAGGTGATGTCTTCAGATGATGACATGCTCTCGTTGTGTGGCAGAAGCCCCCCTCGGACGACCGCGCTCCCGAGCTCCGCGCCCGGACATCGACGCCGGATGGCGTACGGGAGGGCGCCGAGGAGCGGACAACGGGCGCGCTGACCTCGCCGCTCCAGGCCGTGGCGTTCCAGGCCGTGCCGACCGGTGGCTGCCGCCGCGAGCGTGGCGCCCCGCGGCTGATGGTGCGCCTGCTGATCTACGGCTGCACGACCGGTGTCCGCCCCTCCCGGGCGATCGAGCGCAAGTGCGTCGACGACGTCGCGTTCCGGTTCCTGGCCGCCGACCAGGAACCGGACTTCCGCTCGCGATCGCCCGGTTCCGCCGCCGCCACCTCGATGCGCTCGCCGGCCTGTTCCTCCAGTCCCTGCACCTCGCGCAGAAGCTGGGCCTGGTGAAAATGGGCCGCGTCGCCCTGGACGTCACGAAGCTGGAAGCGAACGCGTCCAAGCACAAGGCCATGAGCTACGGGCGACTGGTCGACAAGGAAGAGCGGATCGAGGCCGAATCGCCCACCTGAAGGCCAGGGCTGCCGCCCTGTCGGCCGACGCCGAGGCCACCGACACCGCCGAGGACGAGCAGTTCGGTGTCGATGGCAAGGACGCTTCGGATGCGCTCCTGGAGCCGCAGGGCGAGAATTGCCGCAAGGACGAGGAGGCGGCATGAGCGAAGACCCCGAATCCGTATCCGCATCCCTGGCCCGGGGGGTGACCCCGGACAGCCTCTTGCACACCGGCGGGAGCGACAATGCGTCGGCAGAGGACTTGGTGCTCGTCTCCGGGCGGGACCTGACTCCGCAGAATCTGGAGTGGGCACAGCGCCGACTGGCGCGAGAGGGTCGGGCGGCAATCGAAAAGCAGTTGCCTTAGTGGGCGGCCGGTGCGGCGGGGAGTGTGTGGGCGCTCCCCGCCGCTCGGCTAGCCTGAAGGCACAATGAACCGTTTGACGACGTCAAAGGGCGAGTACGAGCTCGCCCGCTACCCCGAGCACCCGCGCGACCCGTTCCGCGCCTGGGACGCTGCCGACGAATATCTGCTCCGGCAGCTGGAGGGGACCGACGGTGCGACCCCGGTCGGGCTGACCGGCACCGTGGTCGTGGTGGGCGACCGCTGGGGCGCCCTGAGCACGGTGCTGGCCGGGCACCGCCCCGTACAGATCACCGACTCGTACCTCGCCCAGCGTGCGACCCTGGCGAACCTCGTCCGCAACGGCCACGACGAGGGCGCCGTACGCCTCCTGTCGGCCAGGGACACCCCGCCGGACCGGATCGACGTCCTTCTCGTGCGGGTTCCCAAGAGCCTCGCGCTTCTGGAGGATCAGCTGCACCGGCTCGCGCCCGCTGTGCACGCCGGAACCGTCGTCATCGGCACCGGCATGGTGAAGGAGATCCACACCTCCACCCTCAAACTGTTCGAGCGGATCATCGGCCCCACCCGCACCTCGCTCGCGGTGAAGAAGGCTCGGCTGATCTTCTGCACCCCGGACCCGGCCCTGGCCCGCACCCCCAGCCCCTGGCCGTACCGGTACGAGCTGCCCGGCGACGTCGGCGCGGTCTCCGGCCGGACCGTGGTCAACCACGCCGGGATCTTCTGCGCCGAGCGCCTCGACATCGGCACCCGCTTCTTCCTGAACCATCTTCCCGAGCGCACCGGCCACGACCATGTCGTGGACCTGGGCTGCGGCAACGGGGTCGTCGGCACCTCCGCCGCGCTCGCCAACCCCGGAGCGGCGGTCACCTTCGTCGACGAGTCCTACCAGGCGGTCGCCTCCGCCGAGGCGACCTTCCGTGCCAATGTCGGCGCCGACGCCGAAGCCCGCTTCCTGGTCGGTGACGGGACGGCGGACCTGGCCCCGGGCAGCGTGGACCTGGTGCTCAACAACCCACCGTTCCACTCGCACCTGGCGACCACCGACGCCACCGCCCGGAACATGTTCCACGGGGCGCGGACCGTGCTGCGGCAGGGCGGCGAGTTGTGGGTCGTCGGCAACCGGCACCTCGGGTACCACACGCAGCTGCGCCGGATCTTCGGCAACTGCGCCACCGTCGCCGGCGACCCGAAGTTCGTCGTGCTGCGCGCCGTCAAGCGCTGACACCCCGGGTGCGGCTCCGCGGCCCTTCCGGATTCTTGCAACACGTTCTACTGTGTGCGCCGCCGCACACGGGCGACGCGACCGCGAGACTCCTGGAGGGGCCGTGCACCTCGAATACACGCCTGAGCAGCAGCAGTTGCGCGCCGAGCTGCGCACGTACTTCGCCGGACTCGTCCCTGACAACGCCTACGCCAGGTACGACGACCCCACCGCCCAGAAACGCTTCTACCGCGAGACGATCCGACGCCTCGGCACCGACAGCTGGCTCGGCGTCGGCTGGCCCACGGAGTACGGCGGACGCGGCCTGTCCCCGATGGAACAGTTCGTCTTCTTCGACGAGGCGGCCCAGGCGGGCGTACCGCTGCCCCTGATGGCACTCAACACCGTCGGTCCGACGATCATGCAGTTCGGCACGGACGAACAGAAGGCGTACTTCCTGCCGAAGATCCTGTCAGGCGAGATCGACTTCGCGATCGGCTACAGCGAACCCGACGCGGGAACCGATCTCGCGGCCCTCAAGACCCGCGCCGTACGCGACGAGGGGGGCACCTCCCGCTCGAGCGAAGCCGAGAGTGGGGGAACGTATGTGGTCAACGGGCAGAAGATCTGGACGACCAACGGCGACACCGCCGACTGGGTCTGGCTCGCCGTCCGCACCGATCCCGACGCCCCGCCGCACAAGGGCATCACCATGCTGCTCGTCCCCACGAGCGATCCCGGCTACTCCTGCACCCTGATCAACACCCTCGCCTCGCACGACACCACCGCCAGCTACTACGAGAACATCCGCGTCCCCGTCTCCCGCCGCGTCGGCGACGAGAACAAGGGGTGGCGGCTCATCACCAACCAGCTCAATCATGAGCGCGTCACCCTCGCCGCCCACGGCACCATGGCCATCCGCGCCCTCCACGACGTGCAGCGCTGGGCCGCCGGCACCGAGCTCGCCGACGGGCGCCGGGTCATCGACCTCGGCTGGGTCCGCGCCCTCCTCGCCCGGACCCACACCCGGCTCGACGCCATGAAGCTCCTCAACTGGCAGATGGTCTCCGCCGTCCAGCGCTCCACCCTCACTCCGCAGGACGCCTCCGCCGTCAAGGTCTACGGCTCCGAGGCGCGCCGCGACGCCTACGCCTGGCTGATGCAGATCCTCGGCTCGGTCGGACCGCTCAAGGAAGGCTCGGCGGGCGCCGTCCTGCACGGCGAACTCGAACGGGGATACCGGTCCGCCGTCATCTTCACCTTCGGCGGTGGCAACAACGAGATACAGCGGGAAATCATCTCGTGGATCGGCCTGGGGATGCCGCGCGTACGCCGCTGACCGGGTGTGACGAGGCACTTTCCGCACGGTCCCGGTCCCCGCAGTAGATGTCCGGCGCGATCGCCTTCGTCGCCCTGATGGTGCCGCACGTCTGCCGCCTGGTCGTCGGCGGCGACCACCGGCGCCTGCTGCCCCTCTCCACCCTCTTCGGAGCGCTGCTCCTGGTGGTGGTCGACATCGTCTGCCGTACGGCGATGGACACGCAGGAGCTGCCGGTCGGTGTCGTCACGTCTCTGATCGGGGCCCCGGCCCTACGGCGGCCCGACCCAGGCCCTGGTCATGGGCGCCGTAGGGCCGGACCGCACCGCGACCGTCGGCTCCGCCGTGCAGCTCGCCCGCAACCTCGGCTTCACCCTCGGCCCGGCCCTGGCCACCGCGGCCTGGGGGCTGGCCGGAGCCGACAACGGCGTACGGGCCGGACTCGCGCTCGCCGCGACGGCCGCCTGCCTCGCCGTACCCCTGCTCGCGATACCCGTCCGAAAGCCGACCCGGCAGTCCGGCAGACCACCGACTCGGCGCCCGCCGCACACCACTGACCACACCAGGTGATGTCCATGGCTTCAGGTGCCCGCTGCATGTCATGTTGCTCCAAGCCACGCCGCGCCGGCGAGGCACGGCCCGTCCCGCAGTAGGGATCGCGCCCAACCGGCCGCTGGGAGATCCGGCCATTGTCTGTCTCTGCGTGCCCAGCGCGTCCGGATCCGCCGGCGGCGACTTGGCTGCCGTCGGCGGTGGTCGGGAGATTCCTCATCCGGAGTAATCCAGCAACGCACTGATTTACCGTCTGCGGCAACCTGATGATGCCCGGTACTTGTTGACGGTCTCGGGGCACCGATGAGCAGAGCTGGAGCAGACGGCAGGGCTGGATTCAGCCCGACGAGTGCTGGAGTGCGCGGGTGGTCACGAGGCGGCGTGTAGTGCAGGCAGCGGCCGGCGGAATGCTCGCGCTCATTCCGGCCGGTTACGTGGCTCCGCGGCTCTGGGCGCCGGCCGGTGGGGGCCTTCTGGATCCGGGAAAGGTGGACAAGTACGTCACGCCGCTCGTCGTCCCGCCCGTCATGCCGCAGGCCGGGGGCGGCGCCGCTGATCGCATCGATCACTACGTGATCGGCGTGCGGCAGTTCCAGCAGCAGGTGCTGCCCTCCGGCCTGCCGGCGACGACCGTGTGGGGGTACGGCTCAACTCTGCATCCGCGCAGCTTCCACTACCCCGCGTTCACCGTCGAGGCCCGCTTCGGAACGCCTGTGCGGGTGAGGTGGAAGAACCAGCTGCGTGATCGCAAAGGCCGTTACCTGCCGCACCTGCTGCCGGTCGACCCCACACTGCACTGGGCGAACCCTCCGGGCGGAGCGTCGGCCCGGGACTCACGTCCCGGATTCCGCTCGACACCCGGACCGTACTCGGGCCCGGTGCCGATCGTGACACACCTGCATGGCGGGCGGAACTCGGAGGAGAGCGACGGCTACACCGAAGCCTGGTACCTTCCGGACGCGCTTGACCTTCCCGCGGGATACGCTGAAGTCGGCTCGTTCTACGAGGAGTTCAAGGACAAGTTCGAAGACCGGTTCGGCGACGCCTGGGGCCGGGGGGACGCCGTGTTCCAGTATGCCAATGCGGAGAGAGCCTCGGCTTTCTGGTTCCACGATCACGCACTGGGTGTCACGCGGCTGAATGTCTACGCCGGACTGGCGGGGTTCTACCTTCTGCGAGGCGGACCTGCGGACCTTCCCGATGGAGTGTTGCCCGGTCCCGCACCCCGGCCCGGTGATCCGCCCGGCCGGAAGTATTACGAGATCCCTCTCGCCATCCAGGACCGCTCGTTCCACGTCGACGGCAGCCTCTTCTACCCGGCCGGACGTGCTGCCTTCGACGGATTCAGGGGCCCCTACATCCCGGGCAGCGACATCCCTCCGATCTGGAATCCCGAGTTCTTCGGCAACACGATGGTGACCAACGGGAGAACCTGGCCGGTCCTTCAAGTCGAACCGCGTCGCTACCGGTTCCGGCTTCTGAACGGATGCAACTCGCGGTACCTGATCCTGAAGATCGTCACCCGCCCACTCGCCCACAGGCCCGCGACCCGCGCCCTCCCCTTCTGGCAGATCGGCAGCGAAGGCGGCTTCCTCCCCACGCCCGTACGGCGCGACCAGGTGCTCATCGCTCCCGCCGAGCGCGCCGACGTGATCGTCGACTTCGCGTCGCTCCCGGTCGGGACCGAGTTGTATCTCATCAACGAGGGCCCCGACAAAGCATTCCAGGGCGGGAAGGCGGGTACGGACTTCTCCCCGGCGGACCCGGCCTCCACCGGGCAGGTCATGAAGCTCGTGGTCGAAGCGCTCACCACACCGGACACGACCGTGCCACCCTCCCAGCTTTCGCTTCCGTCGTTCGAGCCATTGGGGAAGGCGAGCCGCATCCGACGGCTTTCCCTCAGTGAGCAGAACTCCGCGTCGCTGCTGCACGTCGGCCCCCGGCAAATGCTGCTCGGCACCCTGGACCAAAACGGAGCCGCTGTGCCTATGCGCTGGGACGACCCCGTCACGGAGAACCCGGCCCTGGGGGCGACCGAGATCTGGGAGATTCACAATCTCACGAAGGATGCCCACCCGATCCATATCCACGAGGTCCAGTTCCAGGTCCTCAACCGGCAACAGGCCGGCCGTGCCACCCGGCCTGCCGAGCCGTGGGAGAGCGGGTTCAAGGACACAGCAGTCGCCTACCCGGGTGCCGTGACGAGGCTGAAGGCGAAATTCGACCGGGCGGGCCGGTACGTCTGGCACTGTCACATGCTCGAACACGAAGACAACGAAATGATGCGGCCCTACACCGTCGGATGAAGGCGCAACCTTTGCCGCCAGGCAGGCCGAGTCACCGCGCTGTCGCCCCAGGCGTCGGACGGGCCCGGTCCGCGACACCTCGCGCAGCCGGTACCGGCAGTGGGCCACCCACAATCTCGGCACCTGGTACGACCAATTCGGGAGCTCCGGGTGCGTCGGTTGCGGACGACGCATCGTGTGGTGCCCGGTCGGCATCGACATCACCGAGGAGGCCCACGCGCTCAACCTGGAACGGGAGGCTGCTGGGCACGAGCCGGGGGAGAACCCGGCATGACCGTCGTCCGCCACGGCTTTCTCGGCGCCCTGTCGCTCGGCCACCGCGAGCGGCTGGTCGCGACTGCCCGCGATGTCTCCTTCCCCGGTGGCACCCGCATCTTCGAGGCGGGAGGCGTCGCCGACCGGTTCTGGATCATCCGTTCCGGGCTCGTCGCGCTCGACATCCACGTCCCGGGCCGGTCCGCGGCAGTCGTGGAGACCCTCGGTGATGGTGATCTGCTCGGCTGGTCCTGGTTGTTCGAGCCGTATCGCTGGCACGGTCTGCGTGACGGTGGCCCACGGCACACCCTGCTTGGGTCCGGTCACCCACGCCGGACGTTCACCCCGGGGGCGGCGAGGTCGTTCGTCGAGGCGTCCGTACTTCCGGCGCGGAGCAGCTGATTGCCGAGATCGATCAGGGCCCGGCCGGCAGCGTACTCGTCGCCGATCTCGGGGACGGGTGCGTCGTGAGGATTGCGCTGGGCGGAGGTGCGGCTCCGAAGGGTGCCGTCACCGGTGTCCAGGACGGCATGAACCTTGGTGAGGTCACCTTCCTCGAAGAGGTCCAGACGCACGCTCCACTGTTTGGTGCGTGACTTCTCGGTGCTGGTGTGCCGGGTCATGGCCAGGTACTTCCTTCCGCTGAGTACTCCAGGTCGCCTGGGAGGCGTGCCGCCGTCGATCGGCGGCGGCATGCCGCTTCTCTTCGCAGGCGAAGTGGCAAACCGCCTCCTCGACCTGCTCAGGACTCCAGCCTGCGCCGTGCGGGTCGTCCCCGGCTTGGGCCTACTGGACCCCAGAAAATGCCGGCCGGGTCCGCTCGGTACGCCTTGCAGCGTCTCAGATTGGCTTGGGTCTCCTGGGTGATCCTGGTGTTGCGGGATCGCCCGGGAGATGACTCGGTTGTCCCCGGGTGGGGGTGGTGTGGGCGTGGCGGTGGAAGCCTGCCCCGAGTCGTGCCCCGTCCGGCTGGTGCCGGGTGGGGGTGCCGATGGTGGTCGGTTCCTGTTGCCTTCGTCGCCGCTGGGTGCGGTGGGTCGGGTGCGTGGGGTGCCGCCCCGCCGGACGCTTTCCACCCGGTGTGGACCCGGGTGGGGCGGGGACCTGGTGCCGCTTCCCGGGCACCGGGCGTCTTGTGGTGGGACCGCTCTTGGTGCGGTCCGCCCTCTGATACTGGACCAGAAGGTCCAGAACCCCGACCACGCTGCGCACCACAAAGGTGCTACTGGTGCGGTCGAGGCTGGTCTTGGTCTGGTGGTGCAGGCCGCGGGCGCCGATGCGTTGCCAGGCGGCGTTGTCCCGCCCCGTGCTGTACGCGCACGCGGGGTTCGGGCAGGTGGCCCACGCCCACCCCGACGTGTGGTCGTCGGGTGCCTTGTGGTGGCGGAACGCGGTCAGGCAGCGCGGGCAGTACTTGGAGGTGCCGCGTGGCGGGACGATCACCACGGCGATCCCGGCCGTCGCGGCCTGGTGTCGGGTGTGGGTGACGATCTGGCCGCGGACTGTCTGGGACAGGCGCAGGTTCAGGGTGCGGCCCTTGCCGCGGGCTTCCATGTCCCGCAGGTCTTCCAGGTAGATCACCGTCGCCCCGGCCGCCACCGCGTGATCGACCATGAACCGGGCCGCAGCCCTGGCCAGGCCCGCGTTCAGCCGGGACCGGCGCTTCGAGACACGCTGGCGTTCCCGTTCCAGGACGGCGAGCTTTGCGGTCACCCACGGGTCCGGGCGGATCCCACGGGCGCGGCGGGAGGCGATCAGGGTCTGGAGGCGGTCGATGCGCGCGCTGATCCGCTCCCCGTGGAGGCGCAGCCGGTCGGCCTTGGCGAGGACACCGTTCACCCGCAGGAACAGGGGCTGTCCGTCGGTCAGGGCGCGGGGCTGGGGTTCGTCGGTGAGGCGGAGGGTGCCGCCGGTCAGCAGGGTGTTCAGGCCTCAGTCGAAAGCGACCGCCACCCGATGCCCCGTCCCCTGGGGCTTCGACACACTGACCGCGTACGGGACGTCGAGCAGGAGGCGGCTCTCGCGGACGCGGAGCGTCGGTGCGCACAGTGCGGCATGGGCAGGTATGTGGTCGGGCAGCCGGAACCGGACGTGTACCTCATGCCAGTCCTTACGCGAAACCGGGTCGGGACGGACGGGCAGTTTCACTGTCAACACCGCGTACCGATACGGGTCTTCGGGGCAGCGGGTCAGGGTGGCGAGCTGCCGGTCCACCGCCGCGAGCACCACCTGCCCACCTACCCCGGGCACCGGCTCCAACTCCGTCACCCCGGCCGGAAACCGGCCACGCACACGGCGGAAGTCCGCGATCTGTGGGCACGCCTCTTTGCAGCTCAACCAGTGGGTGCCGGACTGATCATCGAGGGCCGTCCCCGTGACTGCCCTGGTGATCATCGCCGGTCCGAGGAGCGTGGCTCTCGAGCACGTGAATGCGGCGCCCGGTCATGCGTGTGGGGGTGATGGTCAGCCACTCATTCCGCCGGCCATCGGCCCACGGCGTGGTGTATGCGAGTTCGTCCAGCCTGCGCGCGGCTTCGGGATCGGTGACGGCTGCTGCCGTACCGAGGAGGAGGACGCTCCACCCTTGGCTCAGAGCTTCATCAATGTGATCCACTTCGAAGGCGACCAGGTGGTCCGCGGCGGTGGCGGGCAGCGTGTTGTGGGCGCTGCGATACGCGACCCGGTCACCGTCCACGACGTAGTTGACCGGCAGGATGGCCGGCCCGTCGTCCGTCGTCAAACCGATCCGGCCCACGCCGTGGGTGGACAGCAGCCGACGGCACTCCTGGGGGCCGAGTTCGAGCAACTCGGTGTGATAGCCGGCGCGGCCGATACCCGGGGGCAGCTCCGTCGTGCTACCGGTCAGCTCGTCCACAGTGGTCTCCAGCGCTTGGGCCAGCCGCAGCAGAAAGCCTATGCCGGGTGTGGCCTGCCGCTCCTCGACGTACTGGACGTAACTGGGTGCCGAACCGGCCCGCTCGGCCACTGCCTGTCGGCTGAGTCCGAGCTGCTCACGGCGCATCGTCACCCGCCGGCCCAGGTCTCCCGACGGGGCTCTGTCCGGCTTGCTGTCCGATGAGTGGTTTTCTCCATGCACCATGCCGCACACATCCTTCGGGGGGATCCGATCCGTCCGTCAGGCCCGCCAATGTTCCGCGTGCACTTCGTCCACTCCATCGTGTGCCGTTGGGGATGCATGGCGCTTGGGCCGACCGGCCCGGTCTCACGCCCCGCTCAGCCCATGCCGCGAGCCGTGCGGGGTGTGCAGGGTGGTGGTACGCGCTTTTGCTCACACGCTTTGCGATGCACTGCGGGCAGGGTTCGTCGGCGCAGAGGAGTGAGGCCGCCAAGGAGCTGGCGCGGCGGTATCGCGGAGGACCGGAATCGCGCTCAGCGGGTGTCCAGGACCACGGCCACGGGACAGGGCGCGTAGTGCAGAACTGCGTGGTTCACCGCACCCAGGCGCAGCCCGTGGTGTCCGCCGGCACCGCGTGCGCCGACGACCAGGAGTTCTGCGCCGGTGGCTGCCTCGATCAGTATCTGGTGTACGGGTCCCTGCACCACGGAACGGTGGACAGCGGCGTCGGAGCCAGCCCGGTCCAGTACCGCCAGGACATCATCAAGGTGCTCCTCGGCCCGCTGGCGGTGTGCGGAAGCCGGTGTGCGCGAGAGGAGCGGATGGTCCGCAGCCTCGTGGGCGGGGCAGCGCCAGGCCCGTACGGCGATCAGCTCGCCGTGGCGCGATACCGCCTGGTCCAGTGCGAAACGGGCGGCTGCTGTCGGCCTTTCGGTATCGCCGATCCCGACGACGACGCGGCCCGGCTTCGGCTGAGCGGTCGGTGCCATCGCCGGGATCACGACAACCGGGCAATGCGACCGGTTCGCGAGGGCGAGGCTGACGGATCCGAGGAGCATCCCGGCGATCCGGCCCCGGCCGCGGGAGCCGAGGACGACCATGGCTGCCTCGTGACTCTCGTGCACGAGTGCCTTCACCGGGTCTTCGGGCTGTACATCGGCGACCACGTCCAGGTCCGCATGGAGGAGCCGCGCGCGTTCCTGCGCGGACGCGACGAGATGCTCGGCGAGGACCTGCTCGGCGGGACGCTCGGTGCCGAAGGTGGGACGCATGCCTTCGTAGCGCTCCCACAACGACGCGTGAACGACGCACAGGGGGTGTTGTGAGCGTGCCGCTTCCGC
Source organism: Streptomyces sp. NPDC005151 (assembly GCF_053599875.1). Taxonomy (NCBI): domain Bacteria; kingdom Bacillati; phylum Actinomycetota; class Actinomycetes; order Kitasatosporales; family Streptomycetaceae; genus Streptomyces; species Streptomyces sp. NPDC005151. The sequence goes on from NZ_JBSFYR010000076.1 coordinate 29,062, forward strand.
CGCCGCCCAGTCCAGGGCGCGCAGACTGCCTTCCGACCCGTCCACTCCGACGACTATGGGGACCTGCATAGCTTTTACTGCCTTTCCTGTCCTGCTCGGGTTCCTGATGGTTTTCGATCGTTTCTACGGTTCGATCGTCAGTACCTGGTCCAGGGGGCGGCGCGGCGTGGACGGCCCTGCGGGTCCGTATCCCAGACGGATGATCATCTGTGGGTGCCCCGTGCCGAAGACCGGGTCGCGCAGGATCCAGCGCAGGTCCGGCCATTCGAGGGGCTGGGTGGCGAACGAGGTGGACACCGTGTGGAGTGCGGCGGTGAGCAGGACGCGTTCCAGGGCCTGACCGGCGCGCAGCCAGTCCTTCGGGCTGTCGCCCGGGGTGCTCAGCAGAGCGAGCTGGGGCCGGTTCTCGAACAGGACGCGGGCCCGGCCCGCGAAGGCGGCGGTGCCCGCGAAATCGCGAACGGTCGCCCGTTCGGACGCGTCGCGGGGGCCGAAGGCGTAGTCCGGGATCCCGTCGACGGGCACCTCGGTCTTCGTGTCCCGGATCCAGCGCCGTTGCTCGGCTTCGCGTGCCGGATCGCGCCGGTCGTATCCCTCGGCGTCCCGGATCAGTTCGAGCACGGTCTCCAGATGTGTCGGGGTCAGGAACGCGAAGTCCGCGCCTTCGGTGCGGGCCGCGGCGGCGAGGCGCCCGCGGATGTCCTCGGGGATCGTCTGTTCGTCGAACGGGTAGCGGCTGGTGTGCCGTTCCCGTATCGCGGGGTGGAGAGCGGCGAGGGCTTCGTCCTCGGGCTTCCGTGGGGTGTCGGGGCGGACGTCGAGCCGGACGTGGGCCAGTACGGTCGAGGCCGAGGAGTCGGGCAGCAGTGCGGTGACCGCGTCCAGGCCGTGGTGGGCGGCGGACACCCGCAGATTCAGCAGGGCCGCGCCGCAGCCCACATGCAGTGCTCGGGCCGAGGGGTCGGCCTCCGGCATCGAACGGTCGAAGTCCGCCAGGAGAGTGAGGGTGTGGCTGCGACGTCCGTAGCGGAACTGCCAGGGCTGGGCGTTGTGCATGGACGGGGCGGCGGTGGCATCGGCGACGAGGCCGGCCAACGTGGTGTCGTCGAGCGGTTTGCTGGGCATCGCGGGCCTCCCGGGGAAGCGGGAATGGTCGATGTCTTCAGCATGAAGCGGACCGTCGCCCGTACGTATGGGCCGTTCGTCCCTCGACCGGGCCGGATGGGCTCCTCGGTGGGGGCAGTCCGTTCCCGGACTCAGTCGGATGCCACTCCTTCGAGCCGGCACTCCACGCCGACCACGCCTTCCACGGACTGAGCGAGCCGGGCAGCGACGGGGATGAGGGTGGCGTCGCGGACACGACCGGTGAGCGTGGCCACGCCCCAGGTGACGCTGACTATCACGGATGAGGCGGGGAACAGCCGGTTGACGACCTCGCGGCGTATTTCGAGAGCGAGCTCGTCGTCGGAGCGCAGGAAGACCTTGAGGAGATCGGCGCGGCTGACGATGCCCTTGAGGTTGCCGTCGGCGTCGACGACCGGGAGGCGCTTGACGCGCTGGCCGGCCATCAGCCGGGCGGCCTGCGGGAGGGACACCTCGGGCTTCACCGTGATGGCGGGACTCGTCATCAGCTCCTCGGCCCGGACCGCGCCGGCCTTGATGGTGTCGCCCGGGCGGTACATCTGCTCGATCAAGCCGATCCTGTGCCCGTGGAATTCCTCCTTGCGGAGCAGATCGGCTTCGGAAACGACGCCGACGACGTGGCCCTCGCCTTCGATGACGGGCACGGCGGCGACCAACGTTGGTTCCGTCTGCCCGTGCGCTGACCCCTTGCGGATTCCGCGCGGCCCGCCGCGACAACGAGGGCCGGCACAGCGTGCGCCCGACGGCCACGAGCCCGAGAATGAAATAGCCCGAGCTGGTTCCGGAGGTGCATGGTGTGAGTGCCCTACACGGACAGCAACAGACTTCGACAGTGGACTCGGAGTGCGCAGCGAAGCCCGATCGTCTCTTCGACAAGGAGGACGAGTGGGCAGCCCTGATGTCCTTCTCGAGCGATCCTCATCCGGGAACGGCGCTGGGCGTCGTCATATGGCGCTTCGCGAAGTCGTCGTGGTCCGGCGGCCACCAGATCCGAGCCTCCGGCCATGGGCAGTTCGGCCCCTCCCAGTTACGGCCCACTCGGCACAGGGGCGATGACGTTTTTGGAGCGATCGTGGACGTCGGACGTTTTTCCGGACTCCGCCTCCCGAAGAGGTGACGGCGATGCAGCGCTTCCGGACATCCGGGGAGGAGCGCTTGCGGTGTGTTCTGACAGCCGCGGAAGTCCGGCTGCGCTGACACATGCCCTGATGTTATCCCGTGTCACGCATGGTCCTGACGCGCCGCCGAGCCCTCCCATGGCCGGAAGGGCGCCGAGGCCGATGCACATCGGCAGAACGGCTGCACGCCACGGGCTGCGAGGAGGGGCCGGACTTCGGGGCGTGGCGCTGCGGAACCCTATTCGTGAGCGACGACGGCGACGGGCGCGATGGAGTGATGGAGGATCGCGTGAGTGATCGGACCGATATGTGTACCGATCGAGGAGCGGCGGATGCGGCGGCCGACGACTACGAGGCCTGCTTCGGAGCCTGTCTCCAGGAGTTTGGCGGAGGCATGTCCGACGGTCACCTGTGCGTCGAGACCGACCGTTGGGTACATGTCCCGCCAGGGCTTCAGCATGTCGCCCAGGCCGGTGTTCATGCTCTGGGCGATCTGCGCATTGACCTCCGGGTTGTACGCGGACCCGGACCCCGCCAGAGGGGGCAGCATCCAGCTGTGCAGCGCATGGAGTGTGCAGTTTCGCCGTGCTGCCTCATCGAATGCGAAGGCGAGCAGGGCGTCGCACGGCCGGCCGGTGTCGATGCCCACGACCACGTCACGGTCCGAGTGCTCTCCCCGGGTGTGTGGCACTGCATCCTCTGTCGCTCGCACCAGGACGACGGGCTCCTCCACGGCGTGGATGACTGCCGTGCCGACGGAACTGAGGACGAAACCCGTGAGCGTGCCCAGTCCTCGGGAGCCGAGGACCAGCATCCCCGCGCCTGTTGTGACACTGGCCAGTGAGTCGGACGGCCGGCCGTCGATCGATTCGGCGCTGATGTCCAGTTGGGGGTGTTTTTCCAGCAGCTTCTCAGAAGCCTCGCGGAGGAGGGCCTGCGCCCACTGACGGCGCGCATCGGACCTGGCGGCAGGAATGCTGAGAGGCGTAAACCATTCTTCGGCATGGACGAGGTGCAGCGGCGCGTCGCGAAGGAGCGCTTCCCGCGCACCCCAATGGGCCGCCGCGATGCTTTCTGCGGATCCGTCGAGGCCGACGACAATGCGTTGGCTCATGATGGCCTTCCTTCGGACAGGCGCTGCTTGCGGTCAGCGGATTTGTCTCCTGTGAATGCCTGGAGGTGACGTTCCCGGGACGGCGACGAAGCTCACGGGCCATGAACTCGTGTATGTGCCGATGCGTCAGGTCGTCCTCTGTCGCTGGGTGTCCGTTCGTTCATCGACCGGCAGGTCGTCCTGCTCGTAGTCGAGCCGATTGATCACGTCCACGACTCCGTCGACGCTCCGGCACAGGCGCAGGACGATGGGGACGAGGCTGTGTCGGCTCACGGTGCCGCTGAGGGTCACGAGACCGTCGGCGACCTCGACGGTCAGCGACGAGGGACTGAGCCGGAGCGTGTGGGTCAGGACGTCTTCGAGGATCTCCTCCTCGATAGCGTGATCCCTGCGCAGGAAGAGTTGCAGGAGGTCGCTGCGGCTCAGGACCCCGATCAGCCGGCCTCCACTGTCGACGACGGGGAGCCTCTTGACCTTGTGTTTCTCCATGACACGAGCGGCGCGGACGGCGCTCCACTCGGGCGCCGCGGTGATCGCAGGGTGGCTCATGAGGTCGACTGCGGCGTTCACGCCGCTCCCGGAGTCGCGCCTGCGGAGCAGGTCCGCTTCGGAAATGACGCCCACGGGGCATCCGTTCTCGTCCACGACAGGCACGGCGGTGACACCGAACTCGTCGAGGAGCCGGGCGATCTCCTTGAACGTCGTGCCGCGCTGGACGCTGACAGCTGTGGGCGTCATGAGGTCGGAGACACTGCGATGCCTCATGGTCGTCTCCTTCACGCCGGAACTTCGGCGTCGAACCGGGCCGTCACGTCCACGACTCCCGGCACCGTGCGCGCGATCCGAACCAGCACGTCACTGAGTGACGGATCGGGGATGGTGCCGTTCAGGTGGACGATGCCGTCGGACACGTGGACGTACACGATTCGGTGTGAAATCGTCCACGGCGTATTCGAGGGATTGGTCGACGCTGACGACGCCGTCTACGGAAAGGCGCAGAAGTTCGATGACCGGAATGGTTGATCGCGCCTCCACCCTGCCGCTCAGGGTGACGACTCCTTCCTGGACGGTTACTGTCACGCCCCCGGGCGTCATGCGGAGAGTGCGGCCCAGTACCTCGTCGACGATTTCATTGTGTATGGCGTCGTCGTGGCGCAGCAGGTCGGAGCGGCTGACGATGCCCACGAGCGTGCCGGTGTCATCGATCACCGGAAGACGTTTTTCACCCCGCTCGTGCAGGAAGCGGGCTGTCTCGACGATGCCCCACTCCGGCCGGGCCGTCAGCACGGGAGCGGACATCAGATCCCCGGCGGTGCGGGCGTCCATGGTGTGGCGGTCCACGGCCGCTGTCCCGCGCAATTGATCACGGCCTTCAGCGTCCGGGAGACCGGCTTGCCTGCGGAGCAGGTCGGCTTCGGAGACGATGCCGATGGGGTGGCGGTGCGTATCCACGACGGGCAGGGCCGAGACATCGTTGTGGGCGAGGCTCCCGGCGACCGCCTTGAGCGTCGCGTCGGGGCTGGCGGTGGCCACGTCCCAGGTCATGACTTCGGCCACAGTGCGGTGCATCATGGTTCGATTCACCTTTCGTGCTGGGTCGTCAGTCGTGGGCGATGACGGCCACGGGGGCGGCTGCGTGATGCAGGACGGCATGCGCCACCGGTCCGAGGTGCGCGCCCAGGGGAGAGTGGCGCAGGTGCCTGCCGATGACGAGGAGGTCCGCGCCCGCAGCCGCGTGGACGAGTTGACTGCTCGCGGGCCCCATGAACGCCGTCCGGCTGACGCTCACCGCGGGGAATCTGTGCCGCCAGGGCAGCAGCAGGTCGGCGAGCATCTGCATGGCCTTCCGGCCGGCTTCCCGTTCGCTGTCGGAGTCGAGGAATGGCAAGAACCTGTAGGCGGGAGGAAGTGTCCAGCCGTGGACAGCCCGCAAGGCACAACCGTGACGGGCGGCCTCTTCGAAAGCGAAGGCGAGAACCTTGTCGGGAGCTTCGTGGATGTCGACACCTACGACTATTTCGCCGTATTGGGTGGGCCCGGTGCCCTCCGGTTCATCCGCAGCCCGTACAAGGGCCACGGGCGTTTCGGTGGCTACGAGGGTCGCTGTGCCCACCGCGCCGACGAGGAATCCCTTCAAGCCGCCCAAGCCGCGTGAACCGAGGACGAGCAGGTCGGCATCGGCCGCTTCGACGGCAAGGGCACCGGCCGGTCTGCCGGAGAGCCGCCGGGTGGTGATCTCCAGATGCGGGTGTCGACGGCGTACGTCCACCAATGTGTCGGCGAGTGCCTCATCGGCCCATCGGTCGGCCGTCTCGCGAGCCAGTCGCGGGACGGCTGGGCTGATGGGCCAGTCGATGACGTGGACGAGCCTCAGTGGCACCTCCCGCAAGGTTGCCTCCTGGGCGGCCCATACGGCGGCCGCACGGCTCTCGGGGGAGCCGTCGACGCCGACTGTCACGAGGCGCGGCATGGCGGAACCTCCTGTGTGCTGCACGTCTGCGATCTGTTCTCAGACTGGCCTGCGGAGCAGGAGCGCAGGAGGGGCCATGTGGCCCCTGGCGGGGCCGATCAGCCCCGCCTAAGCGGTCGGCGTGTGCGAGGCGATGTAGTCCGCGCAGCCTTTCAGTGTGTTCAGCGAGGGATAGTCCGTCTCGGGAAGGGAAAGGCCCGTGCGCCCGCTCAGCGCCTCGATGAAGTTGAGGAAGTCCAGCGAATCCATCTCCAGACTGATCCGGAAGTTCTCGTCCGGTGAGAGAAGGGCTGGGTCGGCGCCGGGCACCACGTCTGTCAGGACTTGCTCGATCAATTCGAACGCCTCGTCGTGGTTCACAGTTCCTCCGGTCGTTGGAGCAGTCGGTCGAGTGCCGTCAGGAAGCGCGCGCCGGTCGCGCCGTCACTCGCGCGGTGATCGGCGGAGAGCGTGGCGGTCACGGTCGGGTGCGCAGCGAGCATCCCGTCCACAGCCACAGGACGCTCGACGACACACCCCAGTCCCACGAGCGCTACCTGCGGTGAGTAGATCACCCCGAAGATGGTCTCCACGCCTTGGTCGCCGAGGTCCGTCACCGTAAGCATGGGGTCAGCGGTCTCCGAGGCTCGCAGGCGCCCTCTGCGGGCCCGCGCAACCAGATCCCTGAGGGTCGCCATCAGCTCCGGCAGGAGCATGCTGTCGGCGTTTGCCAGTGCGGGTGCCGCCCGGCCACCGCCGCGCAGGGACACGGCCACGCCGAGCCGCACATCACTGGCCGGGACGAACCCATCATCCTTCCAGTGGCCGTTCAGCTCCGGGACATCCCGTGCGGCCAGAGCGACGGACTTCAGCATCAGTGCGGCAGGCACGAGCCGTTCCCCACGGGACTCTTCGCGTTCCGGTCGAGCATCCACGTCGTGGCGGCCGCGAGGTCGACCGTCGTGGACAGGTAGTAGTGGGGAATGTCGCGGTTGGCGCGTGTCATCAGCGCGGAGATCGCCGAACGTGCGGTTCCCTCACACGGGGGGCGGGCCCGGACCCGACCGACGGGCGGACCGGCGGTGCGGGCGGCGGTCCTGCCACAGGTGGGCGGCGGCTGCGGGTACGGGGTGCACGATCCTCCGCCGCAGCACGAACGTCGTCGGCTCTGACTGTGCCGTTCCGCCCGGTCCCCCGGACCGTCCCCAGATCCACGTCCAAGACTGCGCCAGCCGACGGGCCAGCGGCGATGCCGGGATCCGGCGGCAGCCGAGATGCAGCCCTCTCGGCATCGGCGCGCGTGATCTGGCCTCCCTTGCCCGAACCGTGCACCGTGGACAGGTCGATGTCCTTCTGCCGGGCCAGGTGCCTCACCAACGGAGTCGACGCGGCTTCATCGCCCGGAGTGACCTCGCAAACGGAGGCGGGGTGGGAGCCGGGAGACGGCACGGCCGGCTGTTGCATGGCGGTGTGGGCTGAGGGCTCGGCCGCGGGGCCGATGACCGCCATGGGCGTGCCTACCGGCACGGTGGTACCCGGCGCGACCAGGAGACTGCTGACGGTACCCGAGTCGAAGCACTCGACCTCGATGGTTGATTTGGCCGTTTCCACGACCGCGACAACATCCCCCTTCGCCACGGTGTCGCCCGGGCCGACCCGCCATTCGACCAGCGTCCCCGCATCCATGTCCGCGCCCAGGGAAGGCATGCTGAACTCGGCCATCAGACCTTCTTTCGAGGGGACCACCGGCTTTAGTCGGTGGGGGAATCGAATCCTTGGAGCGTAGGCGCGAAGCGCCGGAGTTCTCTTCGCCGCTGTCGGTGACGGTTAGACAGACACGGTCTGTACATTGTGCGTTGTGACTGTGGCGCGGAAGGTTCGCCGGTATTCCGGTGGCGTGTACGACGTGGGGCTGCACGTGGTGTGGTGCCCGAAGTACCGCGGCCAGGTCCTCGGCGGCCGTGTCGCGGTACGTCTGCGGGAGCTGATCGAGGCGAACGCCGCCGAGAAGGGCTGGTAGATCATCGCCCTTGAGGTGATGCCCGACCACGTGCACCTGTTCATCAAGCACGGGCCGAAGGCGTCGGCGTCATACGTCGCGAACCAGTTCAAGGGCTTCACCTCCCGCGTGCTGCGCGAGGAGTTCCCGCACCTCAAGTCGAGTATGCCCACGCTGTGGTCTTCGTCGTTCTTCGTTGCCTCGGCCGGTGCGGTCAGCGCCGACACGGTGGAGAAGTACATCAACACCCAGTGGGAACGCCCCTGGAGCAAGAAGCAGAAGGGGGAGGAGGAGGGCTGACGTGCACCGCGCATACAAGTTCCTTCTCCGGCCTACTGTGGGGCAGGCTGCCGCGCTCATGGCGATGCTTGCCGATCACTGTCCTCTACAACGGGGCGTTGCAGGAACGCCGTGACGCCTACCGGCATGTGTCGAAGACGAGCGTCACGTACGGGCAGCAGTCGGCGCAGCTCAAGGAGATCCGGGCGTTCGATCCGGAGCGTCAGGGCCGTTGGTCGTTCTCCTCGCAGCAGGCCACCTTGCGGCGGCTCGACAAGGCGTTCGCCGCGTTCTTCCGCCCGCAGGCACCGGGACCGGGCGATCGACGCCTTCCTGCCGAAGATCGAGGAGCTGGTGGTCCGCTCGAACGGCCGGATCCGTGCTGACGTGGTCCACAAGCGGCGATGGGCTTCGTCGGCGGGGAACGCACCACCCGCCGCACCGTCGCCGAGGCAAAGGCCCAGTTCAGGGCCGGTCAGCGACGCGTCTACCGGCCCTGGATCACTGAGCCTGCGCTCTGGCTGCAGTGGGACTGGGGCGAGGGCCCGCAGATCGGCGGGCGGCGGACCTCGCTGTGGTGCGTGTGGCTGGCCTGGTCCCGTTTCCGGGTCGTGATCCCGGTCTGGGACAAGACGCTGCCCACGATCACCGCCTGTCTGGACGCCACCTTGCGCCGGATCGGCGGAGTGCCGGCCTACGCGCTGACCGACAATGAGAAGACGGTCAGCACCGGCCACATCGCCGGGATCGCGGTGCGCAACCCCGAGATCGTCGAGGTCGCCCGGCACTACGGCATGACCATCCGCACCTGCCTGCCCGCCGATCCGGAGACCAAGGGCGGCTCGGAGGCGACCGTGCGCATCGCCAAGGCCGACCTAGTCGGTGACTTCGCACATGGGGTTTTAGGTCTCCAGCCAGCGGGGCCGGGTTTCGTCGATGCCGAGGAGTTCGAGCAGGTGTGCTTGGACT
>NZ_JBSFYR010000077.1:0-37168 GCF_053599875.1 Streptomyces sp. NPDC005151
TTTCCTCCGGGCTTTCCCTTCGGTCTTGCGTTTCCGACTCTATCAGACTCTTTCGTGTCCGATTCCCGGTCGAAGCGGGCCCTCTGCGAAGCAGAAGATTTGTTACTGCGCTTTCCAGTTCTTCGCTTTCGCGTTTCCCTTTCCGGCGAGTCCGACTCTATCAGGCCTTTTCCGTTTCCTTGACCAGCTGTCTGCAGACATGCAGGCGCCGAATCCGGATTAAGGTCTGGGCTTGATAGTCGCCGCCGACCCCCGACTCAATGTCGCGTTGGGGCCAGGCAGGAGTACGACAGTACAGGCCGCAGGTAGTCGAGGCAAATCGTTTCCGGTGCACCCCTAGGTCCGCGAAGCCGCAGGACTCGGGCGGAACCGGGACTTCTTATGACTTACGCTGCTGAACAGTACGCCGTCCCCTACAGGCCGCGGCGGCGCCGAGTGAAGCTTCACCCTGGGAGGCTCCCCATGACCACTGTGACGTCCCCTCTTGCCGGACGCGCCATCGGACTCGCGGCGGTACCCGACCCGGTCTTCTCCGGCGCGATGGTGGGGCCCGGAACTGCCGTTGATCCTGTGCGCGAGCCGTCGGAGGCCGTTTCGCCGGTGGACGGAATCATTGTCTCCCTGCACCCGCACGCGTTCGTCGTCGTGGACGAGCATGGGCACGGGGTGCTGACCCACCTGGGCATCGACACCGTGCAGCTCAATGGCGAGGGCTTCGAGCTGCTCGTCAACAAGGGCGACACCGTCACGCGCGGTCAGCGCATCGTGCGCTGGAACCCCGTCGCGGTGGAAGAGGCCGGCAAGTCCCCGATCTGCCCGATCGTGGCGCTGGAGGCCACCGTCGAGTCGCTCTCCGACGTCCGTGAGGACGGGGATGTGAAGGTCGGCGACGCGCTGTTCGGTTGGCAGTGACGCACTCGGCGCAGTAACAGGCAGTCGGTACACATCGCGGTGGCACGGGATCGCCGCACAATCGGAGACGGTGAAATGGGGACAACGCTGCGAGGCGTCGGCGTGAGCCACGGTGTGGCGATCGGCGAGGTTCGGCACATGGGTACGGCTGTGCTGGAGCCGCCGGCCAAACAGATCCCGGCGGAGGAGGCCGAGCGCGAGCAGGGACGTGCTCGCCAGGCTGTGGACGCTGTTGCGGCCGACCTGAATGCGCGCGGCAATCTGGCCGGCGGCGAGGCGCAGGCCGTGCTCGAGGCACAGGCCCTGATGGCGCAGGACCCCGAGCTGATGGCCGATGTGGACCGGCGGATCGCCGTCGGGAGCAGTTCCGAGCGTGCGGTGTACGACGCCTTCGCCGCCTATCGGGCTCTGCTCGCCGCTGCCGGGGAGTACCTGGCGGGGCGGGTCGCGGACCTCGATGACGTGCGCAACCGGATCGTGGCGCGGTTGCTCGGTGTGCCGATGCCGGGTGTACCGGACAGCGACGAGCCGTTCGTACTGATCGCACGGGACCTGGCGCCTGCCGATACTGCGCTGCTCGACCCGACGCTCGTGCTCGGCTTCGTCACCGAGGAAGGCGGACCGACCAGTCACAGTGCGATTCTCGCGCGGGCGCTCGGTGTGCCGGCCGTAGTGGCTCTCCCCGGGGCCGGTGAGCTGGCCGAGGGCACCGTGATCGCGGTGGACGGCAGCACCGGCGAGATCTTCGTCGAGCCGAGCGACGAGAAGCGTGCCGAGATGGAGAGCGCTGCGGCGGCGCGCAAGGCTGCGCTGTCCGCCTCGACCGGTCCGGGTACGACGTCCGACGGTCACAAGGTGCCGCTGCTCGCCAATGTGGGCGGGCCCGGCGACGTGCCGGCGGCGGTCGAGGCCGGTGCCGAGGGTGTGGGGCTGTTCCGTACGGAGTTCCTGTTCCTGGACGACAGCAAGCAGGCGCCGTCCGAGGAGAAGCAGGTCGCGGCATACCGGGCGGTGCTGGAGGCGTTCCCCGAGGGGCGTGTCGTGGTGCGGGTGCTGGATGCCGGCGCGGACAAGCCGCTCGACTTCCTGACGCCCGCGGACGAGCCGAACCCGGCGCTGGGTGTGCGGGGGCTCCGCACTCTGCTGGACCACCCGGAGGTGTTGCGGAGCCAGCTGACCTCGCTGGCGAAGGCCGCCGAGGGGCTTCCGGTCCATCTGGAGGTCATGGCGCCCATGGTGGCGGACCGCACGGATGCGAAGGCGTTCGCCGACGCGTGCCGGGCGGCCGGGCTGCAGGCGAAGTTCGGCGCGATGGTCGAGATTCCGTCCGCCGCTCTCCGGGCCCGCTCGATCCTGCAGGAGGTGGAGTTCCTGTCGCTGGGCACCAATGACCTGGCGCAGTACACCTTCGCCGCCGACCGTCAGGTGGGTGCGGTGTCCCGGCTGCAGGACCCGTGGCAGCCCGCGCTGCTGGACCTCGTGGCACTGTCGGCCGATGCGGCCAAGGCCGAGGGCAAGAGCTGCGGTGTCTGTGGTGAGGCCGCCGCCGATCCGCTGCTCGCCTGCGTGCTGACCGGTCTGGGTGTCACCTCCCTGTCGATGGGCGCCGCATCCATTCCTTATGTCCGGGCCACGCTGGCGAAGCACACGCTCGCGCAGTGCGAGCGTGCCGCTGCTGCCGCGCGCGCCGCGGATTCCGCCGATGAGGCGCGGCTCGCGGCTCAGGCGGTCCTGTCGGGCGAGTAGGTCCGCGCAGCCGGTCGTGAAAGGGGCTCCCCGCCACAGGTGGCGGGGAGCCCCTCTTCTGTCAGTGGTGGGTCTCCGGTGCGTCGGCGCCGATGTCGAAGCCGGCGCAGTACTCCACGCCCGACTCCGGCGAGACCGGGTCTCCGGTGTCCGCGTCGGTGCAGTAGGCGCTGAAGACCTCTCCGGCGGTGAGCGGTACGAGGCTGGCGCGGGTCAGTCGCCAGCCGTGGACCCGGTCCGGGGTGCCGGGGTTGCTCGTACGGAGGACGAGTCCTCCGTGACTTTCGAGGGCGACGCCGACGGCGAGGACGGTGACGAACTCGGCTCCTTCTCCGGATTCGAGGCGGGCCGGCCCCGTCACGCCGCGCTCGGTGTGGAGGACGGCGAGCAGCTGCTCGTTCTCCGTGGGGGTGCTGCAGACGAGGTGGTGGGTGCCCGGGCCCGCCGTTTCCAGGGTGCGCATCAGGAGGTGGGAGGCCCGGTCGAAGGCGGCGCGGCCGATGTCCTGGCCGCAGTCGGCGCATTCACCGAGGTCGGCCAGGAGCACCGTGGCGTACTCCCAGGTGGCCTGGCGGACCGCTCGGGAGACGAGGAGCGGGATCAGGGTGTCGATGGGTTGTCCGGTGTAGGCGACGGTGGCTCCGGCAGCCGCGACTTCGGCGGTGAAACGGCTGCGGCTGGCCGGGGCGTCGGGCGCGAGCCCGGATTCGGCGCAGTATTCCGCGTACTCCTCGGGGTCGAAGAGGGCGACCGTGGTGTGCATGCCCTGGGCCGCGAGGATTTTCAGCAGGCCCTCGACCTGCTGCAGATAGATGGTGTGGTCGTCGAAGGTGAAGGTGCGGTAGCGCCGCATGGCCGCGAAGTCGTGCTCGTCGGCCAGGAGGCCGATGGTGCTCGGTGCTTCGCGGCGCAGCGTGCGTCGCATGGACGTGGTGTTCCTGGTGTTCCTGGTGTGCGCCATGACTCCCCCAGTGCGCTGTCGAACATTGCTCACTCAGAGTAATCACGGGCACTGACAGTGCGGACTGTCAGTGGCGCTTGCGGGCCAGGTCCTCGTAGAAGTGGAGCAGTTCGAGGTTGTCGATCGAGCCGGGGTTGACGGCCTTGGCCAGCTCCGTTCCCTGGAGGAGGCGCTTGACCGGAACCTCGATGCGCTTGCCGGTGAGAGTGTGCGGAATGCCGGGTACCTCGATGACCTCGTCCGGGACGTGGCGCGGCGAGAGGTTGTCGCGGATGGTCTGTTTGATCCGGTAGCGCAGGCCGTCGTCGAGGGCGGAACCGTCGGCGAGGTGGACGAAGAGCGGCATCCAGTACCCCCCGTCGGGCTCCTCGAGGCCGATGACCAGGGATTCGCGGATCTCGGGGAGGCGTTCGACCGCTTCGTAGATGTCGGCGGATCCCATCCGTACCCCCTGCCGGTTGAGGGTGGAGTCGGAGCGGCCGTGGATGATGACCGAGCCGTGGTCGGTGAGGGTGATCCAGTCGCCGTGGCGCCAGACGCCGGGGTACGTCTCGAAGTAGCTGTCGCGGTAGCGGCTGCCGTCCGGGTCGTTCCAGAAGTGGATGGGCATGGAGGGCAGCGGGTTGGTGACGACCAGTTCGCCGACCTCGCCGATGAGCGGTTTGCCTGCAGGGTCCCAGGACTGGAGGTCCGTACCGAGGCAGGGCGCCTGGAGCTCACCGATGTGTACGGGCAGGGTGGGGACCGCGCCGGCGAAGCAGCTGCAGACGTCTGTGCCGCCACTGACGGAGGCGATCCAGAGGTTGTCCGCGACCTCGTCGTGGAGCCAGCGGAAGCCGTCGGGCGGGAGCGGGGACCCGGTGGTGGCCACGCACTGGATGCGTGAGAGGTCGAAGTCGCGGCCCGGGTGGATGTCGGCCTTGCGGCACGCCATGACGTAGGCGGCGGAGGTACCGAAGAGGGTGGCGCCGGTCTGTTCGGCAACGCGCCACTGGGCGCTGACGTCCGGGTAGCCGGGGCTTCCGTCGTACAGCACGACTGTGGTGCCGGTGAGCAGGCCGGAGACGAGGAAGTTCCACATCATCCAGCCGGTGGAGGTGTACCAGAAGAAGCGGTCGTCGGGCCCGAGGTCGCAGTGCAGTCCGAGCTGCTTGAAGTGCTCGATGAGGATGCCGCCCTGGGACTGGACGATCGCCTTGGGGAGCCCGGTGGTGCCGGAGGAGTACAGCACCCACAACGGGTGGTCGAAGGGGACCTGCTCGAAGACGGGTTCGGTGTCCGCGGAGGTGAGTGCGGACCATTCGAGGGCGCCTTCGGGGGCGGCGGTGCCCAGCAGCGGGATGTGGACGACTGCGCGCAGGGTGGGGAGTTCGCGGCGCAGTTCGACGACCGTCTCGGAGCGGTCGTGTTCCTTGCCGCCGTAGCGGTAGCCGTCGACGGTGAAGAGGACGACGGGTTCGACCTGCTGGAACCGGTCGAGGACGCTGCGGGCACCGAAATCCGGGGCGCACGAGGTCCAGACGCCGCCGACGGCCGCGGTGGCGAGCAGCGCGACGACCGACTGCGGAATGTTGGGGAGGTAGCCGCTGACGCGGTCGCCGGGGCGGACCCCCAGGGCACGGAGTTCGGCGGCGAGGGAGCCGACCTGACGGCGGAGTTCGGACCAGCTGACGGGAACCTGGGTGTGGGTCTCGTCGACATGGAGGAGGGCCGGTGCGTCGGCGCGGAGGGGGTCCTCGGCGGTGCGCAGAGCGTGTTCCGCGTAGTTGAGGGTGGCGCCGGGGAACCACTGGGCGCCGGGCATGGCGCGGTCGCCGATGACGGTCTCGTACGGGGTGGAGAACCGGATGTCGAACCAGTCGGCGACGGCCTGCCAGAAGGTGTCCAGTTCGTCGACGGACCAGCGGTGCAGCTCCGGGTAGCCGCCTCCGGCCGGTGCTCCGTACCGCTCGGCCGCCCAGCTCTGGAAGCGGGTGACCGCCGCGGCGGCGATGCGCTCGGGGTCGGGCTGCCAGAGGGGGGCTTCGTTCGCTGCTGAGGTCATGGGGCGGCTCCCTGGCTGTACGGGTACGCGGGGTGGGCGTGGTTCGCGCACACACGTGCTGGGGTGTGCGCGTGAGGCGGCATTCACGGACGATGCCATGTGATCGTCTTCCGCACCAGGGTTCCCCGCCCATGGTTGTCTGTCCGGCTATGTGGTCCGGCCACGGGTGAACGGAAGTTGAACGGAGCCCGCTGCTGCTCCGTCAGGTGGCAGGGTGAGCTGCATGAACGGTCGTGACCTGGTGCGCTCGGTGAAGTTGGTGGGTTCGGTGCGGGGGCTGCGCACGGTGCGCTCGGCCTGGCGGCGGCAGCGCGCGGATGCGCGGGCGCTGCCGCCCCGTGGTGCGGAGCGGGCGAGGGTGCCGGGTCTGCTGGTGGGGGCGGAGCCCGGGCCCGGTGGTGGTGTGGTCAGGTTCGCCCGTTCGGAGCTGAGCATCCGGGTTTCGGCGGGCGGTGCGGTGTTCTGGGCGTGGGACGGGGCGGAGCCGCTGCCGTCGTACGCGCTGCCCGGTCCGGCGCCGGAGCCGGATCCGCGTGCCGTGCTGGAGCCGGACAAGGACGGCGGCTGGCAGGTGGTGTCGGAGCGGCTGACCGTGGTGGTGTCGCGGCACGGGGCGGTGGAACTGCGCACGCCCGGCGGTGTGGTGCTCCGGCGGGAGCTGCCGCCGCGGTGGTGGGAGCCGCTGGCGGGGGGTTCCGCCCGGTGGGTGCAGCGGTCCGAGCTGCCGGCGGACGCCCGGTTCTTCGGGCTGGGCGGGCGGGGGGCGGGGCCTAGGCTGCGGGACGGTTCGTACGCGCTGTGGAACACCGATCCGGGCGGGCGCTTCGGGCCCGGTGACGATCCGCTGTATCTGACGATGCCGGTGCAGGTGGTGGTCTCGGACGCGGGGACGCATCTGGCGTTCCACGACAACACCTGGGCGGGGCGGGTGACGCTCAGCGAGGGCGAGGAGGGCGCGGGGTCCGGGCATGACCGTCCGGGGATGTGCGAGGTGCGGATGGACGGGGGGCCGCTGCGCTGCTGGGTGGTGGCGGGGACGCCGGCCCGGGTGCTTCAGGGCTGGACGGCTCTGACGGGTGCGCCGGTGCTGCCGCCGTCCTGGGCGCTGGGTCCGCAGCACGCCCGGTGGGGGTTCGGGAGCGAGCGGGAGGTGCGGCGGGTGGTCGCCGGGTACCGGGAGCGAGGGCTGCCGCTGTCCGTGCTGCATCTGGACATCGACCATTACGACGGCCATCGGGTGTTCACCGTCGACCGTGAGCGGTTCCCCTATCTGGCGGGGCTGGCGAAGGAACTGCGGGAGGAGGACGGGGTGCGGCTGGTGTCGATCGTCGATCCGGCGGTGAAGGCGGAGCCGGGGAACGCGGTGTTCGATGCCGGTTCGGCGGTCGGAAGCGCCGGGGCGTTCGTGCGGGACGCGCGGGGGCAGGTGGTGCGCGGGGAGGTGTGGCCCGGGGAGTGCGTGTACCCGGACTTCACCGATCCGCGGGTGCGGGAGTGGTGGGGTGGTCTGTACGAGGAGCGGCTGGCGCAGGGGTTCTCCGGGGTGTGGCACGACATGAACGAGCCGGTGTCGTTCACGGCATTCGGTGAGCCGACGCTGCCGCGGTCGGCGCGGCACTGTCTGGAGGGCCTCGGGGGCGATCACCGGGAGGCTCACAATGTGTACGGGCTGGCGATGGCGCGGGCCGGGTACGAGGGGCTCCGCCGACTGCGTCCGAACGAGCGGCCGTTCCTGTTCTCGCGTTCCGGCTGGGCGGGGATGCAGCGGTACGGGGGCACCTGGTCCGGTGATGTGGAGTCGGGCTGGCCGGGCTTGCGCGCCTCGCTGGCGCTGGTGCTGGGGCTCGGCCTGTGCGGGGTGCCGTATTCGGGTCCTGATGTCGGGGGGTTCGACGGGTCGCCGTCCCCCGAGCTGTATCTGCGGTGGTTCCAGCTGGGTGCCTTTCTGCCGTTGTTCCGTACGCACTCGGCGATCGACGCGGGGCGACGGGAGCCGTGGGAGTTCGGGCCGGAGGTGCTGCAGCACGCGAGGGCGGCGCTGGAGGAGCGGGAGCGGCTGCGTCCGTACTTTGTGACGCTGGCGCAGCTGGCCCGGCTGACGGGTGCGCCGTATGTGCGGCCGCTGTGGTGGGGGGCGCCCGGGGACCGGGCGCTGCGGGACTGCGAGGACGCATTTCTGCTCGGCGATGCGCTGCTGGTGGCGCCGGTGCTGCAGCGGGGCACGGATCGGCGGGCGGTGCGGCTGCCGCGGGGGCTGTGGTACGACACGGTGACCGGCGAGGTGTACGAAGGGCCGGGGCAGGTCCTGATCGATGCGCCGTTGTCGCGGATACCGGTGCTGGCGCGGGCGGGTGCGGTGATTCCGGTGCGGGGCGCGGACGGGGGGCTGGAACTGGAGGTGTGGGCTCCGGCTCCTGGGCGTACCGGGGGCGGACTCGTGGTCCGGGACGCGGGTGACGGATGGGAGCAGGCGGAGGTCGAGCGGTACACGTCGCGGCTGTCGGGCGGGCAGGTCGTGGTGGAACGGGACGGTGAGGAGGGTGAGGTGACCTGCCCGGTGCGGGTGCGTGGGGTGTGATGCCGTCAGCGGTAGCGGTAGCGCCCTTCGAACCAGGCGCGGGCAGCCCGGGTGTGCAGGGGGAAGGCCAGTTCGGCGGGGGCCCTGAGCAGGCTGTGGCCGGCTGTCTCGTCGGTGGGGACGGACGACGGGAGCTCGGCGGCCGGGCGTTGCGGGAGGAGGCCGAAGAGGAGCAGGTGGCCGTCCGGGGCGCTGAGGGCGTCGGCGAGGCGGACGTCCTGCTGTTCGGCCTCGATGCCGGTCTCCTCGCGGAGTTCACGGACGACGGCGTGTTGCCAGTCCTCGCCGTGGTCGATGAAGCCGCCGGGCAGGGCGAGGCCGCCGAGCCGGGGCTCGATGGTGCGGGTGATGACGACGAGCGCGGTGCCCTGCCGGTCGGTGACAGGTAGCAGGGCGATGGCGACCGGGAGGGGGTTGCGGTAGGCGATGTCGCCGCAGGCGGTGCAGGTGCGGGGCCAGGTCGCGGATCCCGGCGAGGGGTACGGCGCTCCGCAGCTGCTGCAGTGGGAGTCCTTCGTCGGTTGCTCCACCTGTTTCCTCCGCTCGGTTTCCTTTTCGGGCGTGGACACGCGCGGACTGTATCCGATCGTGCTTCCGGGACCCCCATGACTCATGGATGATGCGCTCATGACAGGTATCGCTTCCGCTTTCCGTGTCCTGGCAGCCACTGCCGCCGCCCTGCTCGCCGTCACCGCCGCCACCCCCGCGGCGCAGGCGAAGACCGAGCCGAAGGCGCCCGAGGAGTTCGTCGCACTGCGTTCGGTGGACCCCACGATCATCCAGGAGATGCGCTATCCCACCGGCCACAACTTCCTGGGCGAGCCGGTCGACGGGTACCGGCAGCCGCTCTGCATCCTGACCCGGCCCGCGGCCCAGGCCCTGCACCGGGCACAGACGCGGCTGCTGCGCCAGGGGTACTCACTGAAGGTGTACGACTGCTACCGGCCGCAACGGGCCGTCAATCACTTCGTACGCTGGGCCGAGGATCTCGACGACGAGGCGATGAAGGGCGAGTTCTACCCCCGGGTCGACAAGACACGACTGTTCACGGACGGTTACATCGCCGAGAAGTCCGGACACAGCCGCGGCAGCACGGTGGACCTGACGCTGGTGAGGCTGCCCGCCGCGCCGACCAGGCCGTACTTGCCGGGCGAGCAGCTGGTGCCCTGTTATGCGCCGCAGGCCGAGCGGTTCCCGGACAACTCGGTCGACATGGGCACGGGATTCGACTGCTTCGACACGCTGTCGCACACCGACGACCCGCGGATCCAGGGTGTGCAGCGAGCCAACCGGCAGTTCCTGAAGACCACGCTCACGGATGCCGGCTTCGTGAATCTGGCCGAGGAGTGGTGGCACTACACCTTCAAGCCGGAACTGTTCCCGGACACCTACTTCGACTTCCCGGTGGCCCGGCGGTCCGTCGCAGGGCACTGAGACCGACCGGCAATTGGGGGTGGGTGAAGGAGCGGGGCCGGGGTGCGTGCATCGCAAGGCGGAGGATTGAGCCATGGCGGAGCCATGGTGATGGACGACAACGCCGCGAGGTGCGTGCCCCAGCCCCGTGACGCCGCACCCCAATTGCCGGTCGGTCTGAAGCCCGCGGCAGCGCGGTGGGACGACGAACGGCCGGGACCACCCCCGTGGGTTCCGGCCACTCGTCCTTCCTCTCGGACGCGGACCGGCCGTATCCGGTTGCGCTCCCAGCCATTACGGTTCCCGTATGTCACATCAGACGTTCCATTCGTACGAGGAGTTCTGGCCCTACTACGTGGCGATGCACTCCAGGGCGGCGACCCGGTAGGTCCATCTGACGGGGACCCTGACCGGGCTCGCGGTCACCGCGTACGGCCTGGCCCGTGGCCGGAAGCGGTATGCGGCGGCGCTGCCCCTGATCGGGTATGGCGCGGCCTGGCCCGCGCACTTCCTGATCGAGAAGAACAATCCGGCCACCTTCGGGCACCCCGCGTGGTCGCTGCGCGGCGATGTGCAGATGATCCGGATGATGCTGGCGGGGCGCGACGGAGAGCTGGCGGAGACCGCTGCCAAGTGGCTCGCCGAAAACCGCTGACCGTGGCACACTTCTGACGTTCCGTCAGATCCAGTGCCGGGGAGGGGTTTTGCCGCACACGCGCACACCCGTGGTGGCCGGGTGGTTCAGCGAGGACAGTACCGAGGGGGACTTCCGGCTGCTGGGCACCCGGTGTTCGGCCTGCTCGTCGGTCTTCTTCCCGCGCCAGGACGCGTTCTGCCGCAATCCGGGCTGCGCGGGCGGTGAGCTGGTCGAGACGCCGCTCTCCAAGCGGGGCACCGTCTGGTCGTACACCGACGGCCGCTACCGGCCCCCCGCCCCGTACGTCTCCGACCCGGACGTGCCCTGGGAGCCGTACACCCTGGTCGCCGTCGAGCTCGCGGCCGAGCGCATGGTGGTCCTCGGGCAGGCAGCGCCGGGGGTGGGCGTCGGGGACCTCGCGGTCGGAATGACCGTCGAGGTGGTTCCGGGGGTGCTGGACGGCGGCGTGCCGGACGGTGAGGGCACCGCGTGGACCACCTGGCGCTGGCGGCCCGTGAGCACCGACGGTGCGGTCCCGGACGGTGCGGCATGACCGGGGATGTGGCCGTCCTCGGGGCCGGGATGCATCCGTGGGGCAAGTGGGGGCGCAGTTTCGTCGAGTACGGCACGGTGGCCGCCCGGGCCGCGCTCGGCGATGCGGGGATCGGCTGGCAGGACGTGCAGTCGGTCGTCGGCGCGGACACGGTGCGCGGCGGCTATCCGGGCTATGTGGCCGGTGCGACCTTCGCGCAGGCGCTCGGCTGGCAGGGCGCCCGGGTCACCAGCGTGTACGCGGCCTGCGCGTCCGGTGCCCAGGCCATCAACGCGGCCAGGGCACAGATCCTGGCGGGCATGGCGGACGTGGTGCTCGTGGTGGGTGCCGATGCGGCACCCAAGGGGTTCTTCGCCCCGGCGGGCGGCGACCGGCCCGATGACCCCGACTGGCTGCGCTTCCGGGTGCTCGGGGCGACCAACCCCGCGTACTTCGCGCTGTACGCCCGCCGCCGCATGGCGGTGTACGGGGACACCCCGGAGGACTTCGCGCTGGTCAAGGTGAAGAACGCGGCCGCCGGCGCGCTGAACCGTAACGCCCGCTACCGGGCCCCGGTGACCGCCGAGCAGGTCGCCGCCTCCGCCGTGGTCGCCGACCCGCTGCGGCTGCTCGACATCTGCGCGACCTCCGACGGGGCGGCGGCCGTCGTTCTGTCGAGCATGGAGTTCGCACGCCGGCACGGCGCGGCCGACCCGGTCCGTATCCGCGCTGTCGCCACGGTGACGCCCACCTATCCGAAGACCGTGCTCGACCTTCCGGACATCGCGACCGATTCGGCGGTCGCGGTGGAACCCGCTCCGGAGAGCTTCCGTGCCTCGATCGCCCGGGCGGCGTACGAGGAGGCGGGCATCGGTCCCGACGAACTGTCCGTCGCCGAGGTGTACGACCTCTCCACCGCCCTGGAGCTGGAGTGGTACGAGGACATCGGGCTGTGCGCGGCGGGAGAGGGCGCCAAGCTCGTACGCGAGGGGGCGACAGCGCTCGGCGGCCGCATCCCGGTCAATCCGAGCGGCGGGCTCGCTTCGTTCGGCGAAGCGGTACCGGCGCAGGCCATCGCCCAGGTCTGCGAGCTGACGTGGCAGCTGCGCGGCAGCGCGGCGGAGCGACAGGTTCCGGGGGCGCGTGCCGGAATCACCGCCAATCAGGGGCTGTTCGGGCACGGATCGGCGGTCGTCGCGGTCCGCTGAGATCTCCCGGATCCATCCGCAACGCGTGGAAGCGTCCGGTCCGTGCGTCGTGAACTGGGTTTGTTGTCAGCATTCTTGACGGCTGATCAGCACCGGTGAACACTCCTTGCTCAGTCGCTGCCGCCACTCCCGCTCTGCGGCAGTCCGACATGGTCACCACGCTCGTCACGGACAGCCGGGCAGCGCAGCGAACCTCCCTGCCCTCGGCCTCCGTAGCCATGGAAGCGACCGGCGAGGCCCGCCGGACAACCCCTAGTACTACAGGGCTAGATCTGCGTCATCTGGAGTCACATGCGGCGGCGGAAGTGGCGGCGCCGTGCGTCAACTTGGTGTCGTCGACGGAAAGTTGACCAGCGGAGAGCGTTGCGGATCTCGTTAAGTGGGCGGCCGATGAGGTTGAACAGGCGGCGGGTCTCGGCGAGGGTCACTGGTCGGCGCTGCATGCGGGCCTGGGTGGGCTGTTCATCCGGTTTTGACCGGTCTGTTTCATCCGGGCCCGGAAGTTTTCCACAGGTCGAGGTTCCCCTTTTGAAGCATCTGGCGCATCACGGCCAGGACGCAGAGGGCAAGCATGGACAGGGTGATGTGCCGGTACCAGGCGTCGTAGCGGCGGACCTGGTACTGGTCCAGGCAGGCCTCCTGTTTCGCGGCCTCGAAGCACTCTTCCACCGGCCACCTCGCGCCGGCGGCGCGCACAAGCTCACCGATGGGTTCACGGCGGGGGTTGAAGCAGTGGAAGTAGGCCGTCTCGCTCCCGTCCATGCTGCGGCGCACGAGGAACTGATGCTCTGCATCAGTGGTGTTGACCAGCGCCCAGTCGTAGGTGCGAAAGCCCTTGGTGCCGATCCCGCAGGCGCGCCGGGTGAAGGCGCGTTCGGGCAGAGCCTCCACCAGAACATCGATCCGGCCCGGGCCTCCCGCCGCGTCGGTGACCTCGGTGTTCTTGGGCACCGCCATCACGTAGGCGAGCCGCTCGCCCTCCAGCCAGGAACGCAGGGCGGGGTTCTGCCCGAACTCCTCATCAGCCAGGAACCAGGCGAAGGGAATCTTCGCCGCCAGGGCCCGCTCGACCATCAGCCGCACCTGCTGCGGCCGGGTCCGGAAGACCACCTCATCGGGGACACCGGCCTCACCGCAGCGCCCGCGGTCCTCGGCCCAGGAATGCTCGGGCAGGTACAACTCCCGGTCCAGCAACACACGGTGGCCATCCGGCGTCGCGCACGCCAGGAACGTGCCGATCTGGCAATTGTCGATCCTCCCGAGCGTTCCGGAGTACTGCCGCTGCACCCCGGCCGATTTGCGGCCCTTCTTCGCGAACCCGGTCGGGTCCGCGATCAGCACCGCCCGCTCATCGGCGAAATGCTCCATCGCGTACCCGACCAGCACCTCACGCAACTGGCCCGCATCCCACGGGGTCAGGTTCAAGAACCGCTGCACCCGCTTGGGTTCCGGCGCCCCGGCATACTCCGCGATCGTCCAGGCGTTCTTCTTCTGCAACGGTGCCAGCAGCCCACGCAGATACCCCCGCGCATGTGCCCGCGACTCCGGACGGTAGAACAACGGCTCCATCCGGGCGCAAACCGCCTCAAACTCGACATCCAGGATCTCAAGATCCTCCGCCGTCATCTCGCCATCGCCCTGAACCTGACCTTGCGTGCTCACGGCAGACCATCTTGCCGCACACATCGATCAAGATCTATCCCTGTAGTACTAGCCATCCGGGTTCCGGTCATCCAGGTTCTGCCACTTCGGCTTCTCGACCTTGCGACAAGGGGACGTCATGACGGGCAGGTTTGTCGCCGCCATCGATCAGGGCGCCACATCAAGCCGCTGCATCATCTTCGATCAGAACGGCGCGATTGTCGCCGTCGACCAGCGCGAGCACCGCCAGATCTTCCCGAAACCCGGCTGGGTGGAGCACGCCGCCACCGAGATCTGGACCACGGTCCAGGCCGTGGTGGCGGGTGCGCTCGCCAATGCCGGGCTGCGGGCACAGCAGTTCAGCGCGGTCGGCATCACCAACCAGCGCGAGACGACCGTGCTCTGGGACCGGGCGACCGGGCAGCCCGTGCACAACGCCATCGTCTGGCAAGACACCCGTACGGCCGCACTCTGCCACGAGCTCGGCGGCGCGGACGGTCAGGACCGCTTCCGGGACATCACCGGGCTTCCACTGGCCAGTTACTTCTCCGGCCCCAAGGCCGCCTGGCTGCTGGACCACGTACCGGGCCTGCGGAGCCGCGCCGAGCGGGGCGAGATCGCCTTCGGCACCATGGACTCCTGGCTGATCTGGAATCTCACCGGCGGCACGGACGGCGGCGTCCATGTCACGGACGTGACCAATGCGTCGCGCACGATGCTGATGAATCTGGAGACGCTGGAGTGGGATCCGTCGATCCTCACGGCGATGAACGTCCCGGCGGCGGTGCTTCCGGAGATCCGGTCGTCGGCGGAGGTGTACGGGACGGCGGTCGGCACACTCGCCGGGGTGCCCGTGGCCTCCGCGCTCGGCGACCAGCAAGCGGCGGTCTTCGGACAGGCCTGTTACGACCCGGGTACCGCCAAGAACACGTACGGCACCGGGAGCTTCCTGCTCCTCAACACCGGGAACAGGCCCGTGCCGTCGAAGAGCGGGCTGATCACCACGCTCGGCTACAAGATCGGCGACCAGGCCCCCGTCTACTGCCTGGAGGGCTCGATCGCGATCACGGGGGCGCTCGTCCAGTGGTTCCGCGACCAGCTCGGGATCATCCGGAGCGCCGAGGAGATCGAGACGCTGGCGGCGAGCGTCGACGACAACGGCGGGGCGTACGTCGTCCCTGCCTTCTCCGGGCTGTTCGCCCCCTACTGGCGTTCGGACGCCCGGGGAGTCATCACCGGGCTCACCGGTTACGTCACCAAGGCGCATCTGGCCCGCGCCGTTCTGGAGGCGACCAGCTGGCAGACGCGTGAGGTCGTCGACGCGATGTACCAGGACTCGGGGGTGCCGATCACGACGCTCAAGGTGGACGGCGGGATGACGGCGAACCGACTGCTCATGCAGCACCAGGCGGATGTTCTTGGGGTTCCCGTGATCCGACCGAAGATCTCCGAGACGACGTGCCTGGGCGCGGCGTACGCGGCGGGGCTTGCGACCGGGGTGTGGTCGGGGCTCGACGAGCTCAAGACGCACTGGCAGCGCGATGTGGAGTGGGAACCGCGCATGGAGCCGGAGATCCGTGAGCGCGAGTACGACAACTGGCGCAAGGCCGTGGAGCGGAGCCTGGGCTGGGAGGAGGAGGGCGCCGGCAGCAGCTAGAGGCTCCGTACACCGGCCCGTTCGCGGTCCCGGAGGCGGTCCCGGAGGTGGTCCCGGACATGGGCCCGTGCCCGGTCCCGGAGTACGCGGTTCCCTGCGCGGTCCCGCGTCCGGTGGCCCCACGACGCGCGGCCCGTACCCCGGTCGGCGGGGGTACGGGCCGCGTTCCGCCGCTGTGCTCAGGTGGTGGCCGGCTCGCGGAACCGGTCCGCGCGGGCGAGTGCGTGCTCGACGACTGCCACCAGCACGTCCCGTACCGAGGACCGGTCGCGCGCATCGCACATGAGCACCGGTACCTCGGGGTCGAGATCCAGCGCCGCCTGCACCGTCTCCGTCGGGAACCGGTCGGCTCCCTCGAAGCAGTTGACGGCGACGGTGAACGGGATCGCGCGCTGCTCGAAGTAGTCGACGGCCGCGAAGCAGTCCTCCAGACGCCGGGTGTCGGCGAGGACGACCGCGCCCAGGGCTCCCTGGGCCAGTTCGTCCCAGAGGAACCAGAACCGGTCCTGCCCCGGTGTGCCGAAGAGATACAGCACCAGGTCCTCGCGGAGCGTGATCCGCCCGAAGTCCATGGCCACCGTGGTGGTGGTCTTGGACTCGACTCCGGCCGTGTCGTCCACCGGGCGGCCGGCCTCGCTCAGCCGCTCCTCCGTACGCAGTGGTCTGATCTCGCTGACCGCGCCCACCAGCGTCGTCTTGCCCACGCCGAAGCCGCCCGCCACCAGGATTTTCAAGGTAACCGGCTCCACGGGCCGCCTGCCGCGGCTAGAGCGCCCGAAGGCCATTGATCACCTCGCGAAGAATGTTCACGTCCGGCAGCTCGGCCGGCGGAACGGGACGGGTCACATGCACCAGCTCGTCCTCGACGAGATCGCCGACCAGCACCCGGACCACCCCGACGGGGAGATCCAGACCGGACGCCAGCTCGGCGATCGACTGGGGCATGGTGCTGCAGAGTTCGACGATCTCCACGTGTTCCGGGGAGAGCGTCTGGTCCCGGCCGGGGTCGTCGGCCGCCGGTTCGGGGACGACGATCGCGATCAGGTCAAGGCGGTGGCGGGACGCGCTGCTGGTACGGCCCCGGGTCATCGCGTACGGACGGACCACCGGCCCCGCATCGGCGTCGTACCAGCGTGACGACTGCGGGTCGGTGGGAGCGGCCGGGGATCCGGGGGGTGCGCCCCGGGACGAGTCAGCGCTCATGCCCGCCCCTCACCCTCCGGCGGGCAGACCGGGTGTCCGTGGGGCGTTGGCCAGGTGTGCCCCCACACGCTTGACCATCAGCGTCATCTCGTACGCCACCTGCCCCACGTCGGAGTCCGAGTCGGCCAGCACGGCGAGACAGCTGCCGTCACCGGCGGCCGTGACGAAGAGGAACGCCTCGTCGAGTTCGACGACGGTCTGGCGGACACGTCCCGCGTCGAAGTGGCGCCCGACGCCCTTGGCGAGACTGTGGAATCCGGAGGCGACGGCCGCCAGATGCTCACTGTCCTCCCGGGGCAGGTCCTTGGACGTGCCGGTGGGGAGGCCGTCGCTGGAGAGCACCAGCGCCTTGCGGATGCTGCCGACACGCTCGACGAGTTCGTCGAGGAGCCAGTTGAGTTCGCCGGTTCCCTGGCGTGTGGCGTTGGGTGCTGCGGCGTTCGGTGCGGTCATCGACCGTCCCCTCCCGGAGTGGTTCCTTGTGCTGTCTCGCCGGGCCCGGTCGCTTCCTCGGCGTTCTGCCGACGGCCGCGCTGCCAGCCTCGTTGCAGCGATGCCATTCGGCTGCGTACCTCGTCCGCGTCCCGCTCGATGTCCTCGGCCGGTTCCGCTCGGGCCGGCTCGGAAGCACGTCCGCCGGATGTTTCGCGGAGCTGCGGGGCGAGGTTGGCCTGCCGGATCCGGCGGGGCAGTCCGCCCACGGTTCCCGGGTGCGAGAAGGGTGCGGTCGGTGGCGTCGCCTCACGGGGTGCCGACGCGGGTGCGGCGGGCTCGGTGGATATCCGGAAGCCGGTGGGCTGCCGGGGTTCGGTGGGCCGCCCGGTGGCGGCGGCGGAGACCCAGGCGTCGCTGGTGGACTGCCCGGGGGCATAGGAGGAGCGGCCGTTGTCGTACGAGGAGTGCCCGGAGGCGTACGAGGACGCGCCGGTGTCCCTTCCGGTGTCCGTCGGCTCCTGGTCGGTGGTCGTCGGGTGCGCGCGGCCGGCCTCGTCGACGCGGCGGCCCCGGTCGGTGACCAGCGTCGGTGACTTGCGGCGGGGCAGCGGCACCGGGCCGCCGGGGCGCATCGCCCGGACATCGGCCGTGGGTCCGGAGATCCGGTCGGACGCCTGCTGGTGCTGTTCGCGGTCGGCATCACGACGGAGGTCGCGGGCACGAAAGATGCCACCGCGTTCGCTCTCGGTGTCTTCGATGTCGGACACTCCGCCGAGAACCGGATCGAGTACGGAATCGAGTACGGGATCCGACATGAAGCCGAGTGCGTCGACCGGCCCTTCGAGTTCGACCGGTCCGTCCAAGGCGGTCGGGTCCGCGAGCCCGCCGGTGACCGGAGCGAGTACGCCGGGCCTGGCCTCGCCCGCGCGATCGGCTGTCCGCCGGTCCGCTACGCCGTCCCTTCGGTTCTTGTCGCCGCGCGGCGCCTCCTTGCCGGTCCTGCCGCTGCCGATCGCCTTCTCGGCCCGTCGGTCGAGCCGGAATCCCGAGCCGTGCGTATCGGCGGCATCGGTGAGCAGGGCCGCCGGAATGAAGACGACGGCGGTGGTGCCTCCGTACGGGGAGGTCTGCAGGGAGACCCGGACGTTCTGCCGCTGAGCCAGTCGGCTCACCACGAAGAGGCCGAGCCGGTCGGTGTCGGAGAGCTCGAACTCGGGCGTCTCGGCGAGCCGCAGATTGGCGTCCAGGAGGACCTCGGGCGGCATGCCGAGGCCACGGTCGTGGATCTCGAGGGTGAAGCCGTTGGCGACGCGTTCGCCGTGCACCTGGATCGCGGTGTGCGGGGGCGAGAACACGGTGGCGTTCTCCAGGAGTTCGGCGATCAGGTGCGTGAGGTCGGCGACGGCCGGCCCGCCCACGCCGAGGCGCGGCAGCCGGCGGACCTCGATGCGCTCGTAGTCCTCGACCTCGGCGACGGCCGCGCGCACCACGTCCATCAGCTGGATCGGCTTGCGCCACTGCCGGGACGGCGCGGCGCCGGAGAGGATCACGAGGCCCTCGGCGTGCCGCCTCATGCGGGTGGTGAGGTGGTCCAGACGGAAGAGATCCGCGAGTTCGTCAGTGTTCTCGGTCCGGCGCTCCATGGCGTCCAGCAGCGTCAACTGGCGGTGCAGCAGAACCTGGTTGCGGCGGGCGAGGTTGACGAAGACCTCGGAGACACCGCGGCGCATGTCGGCCTGCTTGACCGCGGCCTCGACGGCAGCGCGTTGCAGCGTGTTGAGTGCCTGGCCGACCTGGCCGATCTCGTCCTTCTCGTACCTCAGATGCGGGGCCTCGGTCTCGACGTCGACGTGCTCGCCCGCGGCAAGGCGGCGCATCACGCTCGGCAGCCGTACGCCGGAGACCTCGTGTGCGTCCTTGCGGAGCCGGGAGAGGTCGCGGACGAGCTCACGGCCGATGCGTACGGAGACGAAGACGGAGACAAGCAGGGCGAGGAAGCCGAGGACACCCGCGGCACCGGCCTTGATCAGAACGCTGTATCCGGCGGGCTTGCCGCGGTCCTGGAAGCGGTTGTTCATCCCGGTCGAGTCGTTGGCCAGCCGGTCCAGGACCGGCGGGGCCACTTCCTGCCAGCGTTCGGCGTCGACCGCGCGGGGGTCGTCGGTGGGGCCCGCGGCGACAATCTTGTTCTCCGCGGTGCGCAGCGGCTCGCTCTCCGGGCTCGCCCAGTACTGCTCCACCCGCCGCCGCTCCGCCGCCGGGAGTGCCTCGCTGTTGATCTCGACGAGCAGCTTGCGGTTCGCGACGAGGTCGGAAATCTGTCGGAGTTCAGGGGCGTCGAGCCGGCCGGCGACGAGTGCCGAGGCGACCAGTGCGTCCTCCCGGGACAGCAACTCGCGGGCCCGTGAGACGCCGACCAGAGCGCGTAGCTGCTTGTCCAGCAACACGTCTTCCATGGTGTGGAGGCCGGTCAGGAAGCGGTAGCAGGGGTCGATGAGACCGTTGTAGAAATCCAGTGCCTGATTACGGTCGATGGTGCGCTTCTCGACCGAGTCGCGGAGCGCGCCGAGACCTTCGACGGCGCTGAGGATCGAATTGAGGTGCGCTTCGGCGTCGGTGCTCAGGGCGTCGCGAATGCTCTTCTGCTGTGCGCTCTTCTTGACGTCCGCCACGACGCGGTCGGTGGCGGCACGCCGGCGGCGCAGCAGGGGAAGGGCGTCGGAGGCGCGGGGGTCCGCGAGGAAGACGAGGGTCTGCCGGCGCTCGTTCTGGACCACCCGGACGGTGTCCTCCAGCGGGTGGCCGACCTTCTCCACGATCGTGCTCGCACCCATCAACTGGTTGGCCTCTCGGCCGGTCAGGTAGGTGGCGAAGCCCCAGAGGGCGGTGAGGGAGACGAGCGGCACCAGCAGCAACGCCACGATCTTCCTGCGGATGGACTTTCCGCGAAAGCGCATGGCCTCCCCCAGCTCAGCCCCTCGTGCGGGGGCGGTGTTCCGTCAATAAACGGCGCGAGCTTACTACTGCCCCACAGACAACTCGAAGGCATGTCCGGACGATTTTCAGCCGGACTGGCAGGCGCTGGGCATGAGTTGTCTTGCCATTCCGGGAGATGAAGTTCGCGAAAGCGGCAGAAGAGACCCGTCAGGGCGCCACATTCCCCCACATGGCAGTTGGCTGGAAGTCTTCGTTCCGTGATGGATCAAGGGAATCTTCACGGCGATTCACTCGTCTGTCTGTACGGGCGTCGGCACGGGGCAGGGGATTACGGAGAGGGCGTACGGCAGGGCGATCCGGTCCGCCTGCGTAGAAACGGCGCATGCCGGGCAACAACCCTGAAGTCGGACAGCGGTGGGGAGTTGAAATTCCTTGGACACGGAAGAGCGTCGGAGCACCGGGGCGCCGGCGGAGGGCGGGACACGGATCCCGCGGCAGCCGCTGTGGGTGGAGGAGCCTGCGGTACGGCGACGCATGCCGGATCCGGTGCGTGCGTCGGCCGTGCGCGCCGTGCTCATCATGTCGCTGACGATCATCCAGGCCATGGTGGCGTTCCTGGCCACACTGACGGGCTCGTGGCTGGCCTTCCCGATGGTGCTGAGCAGCGTGGGCAGCACGGTGGTCGCCACCTGGTCGGTGCTGGACGTGTGGGTGACCCGCCAGGTCTGGAATCAGCGCCATGGCGTGGTGTCCATGCCCAGCAGCTCGGCACGGCAGCTGCGCCGGGAGCGGCGTGCGGCCCGTCGGGCGGCGAGGGCCGCGGACCGGGAGGCGGCTCGGATACGCCGCCGGGGCGCGGGCAGGCTGTCGCGGGCTTGACCTCGCGTGCCCCGGCGGGCGTCGAAGTCGCGCTGGTGCCCCTCCCGGCAAGCTTTGCCCCGTCGCGCCGCCCGGCACGCCCGCTCGCCGCGTTGGCCACAAGCCCTGGTGGCTCCTTCCCCAAGCTCTCAACTTCGTTCGAGCAGGGGAGACCCCACTGGGGGACTTCCGGCCGCCTTGCGATCGCACGGCACCGGACGACGCTCCTCATGGGGCAGACACTGCCGGTCACGGCACTAGCCGGCCGGCGTTCCGGCACTCCGGGGTGGCTCGGGGGCCCGGGGTACGTCGAGGGCTTCGGCTGCCTCTGATGCGTCGGGTGTCGCCGGTGTGCGCTTGAACATGCGGGTCGCGGTGATCTCTCCGTGCACCGTCTCGCCGTTCGGATCCTGCTGCGGCAGGCCGGGGCGCAGGTGCTCCTCCACACTGATGTACTTCAGGCCCGCCCTCAGGTCCGCATCGTTGCGCAACCGGATGACCAGCGGGAATTCGGCGAGCGCCGTGGTGTCGAACAGGCCCGTGGTGTAGAGCAGTTGTACGCCGAGGGCGTCCGACACCGCGCGCTGGAGCTCCAGCAGATACGTGGCATTGGCGCGGCCGATGGGATTGTCGAGGAAGAGCGTGCCCGCGTGGCGGTGCTGGTGCCGGTCGCGGCCCCGGTCGTTACTGCGCAGGGCGGCCATCGTGCAGTACAGGGCGATGGCGGCGGTCAGCAGCTGGCCGCCGGAGAAGACGTCGCCCATCTGTCCGACCGGGACGCGTTCCGCGCGGAGCACCGCGTCCGGCTTGAGGATCTCCACGGCGATGCCCTTGGGCTCCAGGGCCGCCTGTACGCCGCGCAGCAGGAGGGACATGCCGTCCCGTCGCAGGTCGGAGTTCTTCTTGAGGGCGGCGCGAGTGGCCTCGTCGATGACGTCGCCGAGCCGCTCGGCGAGCGTCGCCTGGTCGGGCTCCTCGAAGCGGATCCGGAGGAACTCCTGGCCGGACCACTCCCCCAGGCCCTCAGGGAGCTGGGAGAGCCGCTGGGCGGAACGGAGGGTGGTGAGTGCGGACTCCACGAGTCCGCGGAGCCGGTCGACGATGGAGTCGCGGTTGCGCTCCAGCTGGGCCAGCTCGTCGGTGAGGACGCGGAGCCGGGGCGCGAAGGCGGCGGCCCACTTCTCGGCGTGCTCCGGCAGTGCCGCGGCCGGGAGTTCGCGGATCTGCTGCCGGGCAGGGGTGCGGACCTGCTCGTAACGGGTGGAGTTGGCGTGCCGTACGAGGACGTCGCTCGCCTCGCGTACGGCGCTTTCGGCGGCGGAGAGGTCGGCGGTGCAGCCGCGCAGCGAGCGACGGGCCTCGGCCGCGGACTGCCGGGCCTCGTCGAAACTGCCGGGGTACGGCTCGGGGGCCTCCGGGTCGTCGTCGGCGCTGTGGTCCCTGAGAAGGTCGCGCAGAAGGGCGGCGGTCTCGTCGAAGCCTCCGGCGGAGGCCTCGGCGGTGCGGTGGGCGTGGAGCAGTTCGGCGTGGGCGGCGCGGGCGGTGTCCAGGGCGCCGGTGGCAGCGCCGAGTTCGGCCGTGGCGGTACGCAGGAGGGTCTGGGCCTGCTGGGCGTCGGCGGGGACCAGCTCGTCGGGGAGCTCGGTGTGGTGGGTCTCGCCGTCGACCGGGGCGAGACGCTCGGCCTCGCCGCGCAGCCGGCCGAGCTGCTCGCTCGCGGTGGAGGCACGGGTCTCCAGGAGCTGGACCAGGGATTCGGCGCGGGCGGCGGCCGCCTGGCGCGACGGGCCGTCGGCTCCGTCGGTGCCTTCGAGGAGCTGGGCGGCGCGGGTGCGGACCTTGTTGGTGAGCCGGTCCAGTTCGGCGAGGGCGGCGCTCTCGTCGCTCTCGGCGCGGGCCTGTTCGGCGCGCAGGTCGGCGCCGACACCCACCTTCTCGTACAGCTGGGATGCGGCCCGGTAGGCCTCGCGCAGGGCGGGGAGGGCGGGGCGCGGGGAGTCGCCCTCGGGCTCAGGGAGGTTCTCCGGGGCGCCTGCGATCTCCGCACGTTCGGCGCGCAGGGCTCGGGCGGTGCGGCGGGCGTCGTCGGCCGCGCGCTGGGCGGCCCTGCGGTCCTCGTCGGCGGCGCGGGCCCGCTCCAGGCAGACGGTGGCGCGGGCCTCGGACTCGGCCGCCTCCTCGACGAGCTCGCGCAGTCGTGCCTGCCAGCGCGAGCGTTCGCGGAGCCGGTGGGCCAGGCCCGCGAGGGCGTCGGCGACACGCCGGGCACGCTGGGCGGCCTCCTGGCGCTCCTCGCGGACGCGGGCGGTGTCCGCGGCGGCTCCGTCGGCCTCGGCGCGCGCCGAACGGGCCTCGGCGAGCACGGCCTGGGCCGTCTCGGCGGCCGTGCGGGCGGTACGGGCGGCCTCGGCGAGCTCGGCGAGCATGCCGGGCGGGCAGTCGGCGCGCCAGGAGCCGATGCGGGCGGCGAGGGACCGGTCTCCGGCGAGGCGGGCCGCGAGCGTGCGGATGTCCTCGTCGCGGTCGGCGGCCCGGCTCCGCAGCGCCTGGCGTTCCTCGTCGGCGGCGTGCTCGTCGTGCATCGCCGGGTTCGGCGGGACGAGGAACACCCCGTCGGTGCTCCGGGCGGAGCCGGTGCCGGGGGCGGGTACGGGGGCGAGCAGTGCGGCGGTCGTGCCGACGGCAACGGCGGAGCGCGGCAGCAGGGCGGCGCCGCCCAGGACCTCGCGGGCACGGGCGTGCGAGTCGGCGTCGGTGATGATCACGCCGTCGACGAGCTCGGGGCGGGCGGCGAGCACCGCCGCGTGGTCGGCGGGGTCGACGGCCTGGGCGAGGTAGCGCCAGCCCGGCAGGGCCGGGATGCCGTGCTCACCGAGGTATTCGACGGTGGCGAGCACGTCGGGTCCGGGCGGCAGCAGCCCGCCGTCGCCGAGTGCGCCGAGGATACGGGAGTCGTCGGCCGCGGCGGTGCGCAGTTCGAAGAGGCGGCGTTCGGCGGCGGCGATGCCCTCGTCGAGCAGCTCCCTCAGCTCGTCGGCGCTCCGGTCGAACTCCTCTGCGGTGAGCGGCTGTTCGGTGGTCAGGGAGTGCTCGCCCGTGGCGGTGCGGTCGGTGGCGAGTGTCTGGCCGGCGACGGCCTGCCGGTCGGAGCCGGCCGCGGCGGTGCCGGAGCCTGTACCTGCTCCTGCCCCGTCCTCGCGCCCGTCCTGGGGCGCCGCGCCGTGCGGTGCCGCGGTGCCTGACGCGGTGCCCGGTGCGTTACCGGTGGCTCCGCGACGGGGCCGGGGCACACCGGCGCCGTGCGCCGAGGGGAGGCCCAGCAGGTCGGCGAGGCGGTGGTCGGCGGCGATCGACTCGGCGGCCCTGAACTCGGCCTCGTACGACTGTTCCGCCGCCTGCGCACCGTCCGCGGCGCGCGCCGCGGCGAGCTCGGCGCGGCTCTCGGCGGCCGCCGCTTCCCTGGCCCGGTCGGCCGCGGCTCCGGCCGCTTCCCGTGCGGCGTTCCAGGCGGCGACGGTGGACTGCTCGGCGTCACTCGCGGCAAGGGCCGCCCGCGCCGGATCGGCGTCCGGCGCGGTGTTGTCGAGCCAGCCCGCCCGTACCGCCTCGGCGGTCTCCTGCTCGACCTCGGCGAGGCGCTGGCGCAGATGTCCGGCCTCACTGCGGGCGCGCTGGGCCTCGGTGGCGGCGGTGGTGGCATCCCGGTGGGCGGTCTCGCCCGAGGCCTGGAGGGTGTCGGAGCGCTCCTCCTCCTCGTTGGCCAGCTGCTCGCCGGCTTCCGCGGCGGTGTGCAGAGCGCGTACGAGGTCGGCGGCAGCGGTGGCGCGGGCGGCGAGCGCGGGTGCGGCGTCGCGTTCGGCCTCGCGGATGGCGACGGCGACGCGCGCGGACCGGTCGGCGGCGGCGCGGTGGCGCAGCACGGCTTCGGCGGCCTGCCAGGCGGAGTGCAGGGTGCGGGCGTCGACCAGTTCGCGACGCTGGGCGGCCGCGCCCTTCTCGGCTGCGGCCAGGGCCAGGGAGGCGTGCCGGTAGGCCAGTTCGGCGGCGACGAGGGCGCTGCGGCTGCGGGCCTCCTCGGCGGCGGTGACGGTGTGGGCGGCGCCCGTCACCTGCTGGGCGAGGTCGGCGGTGCGGCCGCGCTCCTGGGCGGCCCGGGCGGAGAGCCTGCGGGCGAGGGTGCGGGTGCGGCGTTCGGCGCCCGCGTGGATGTCGCGGGTACGGGAGCGGGTGCCGGTGGCCTCGACGATCCGGCCGAGCAGGTCGACGGAGCCTGCGGTGAAGTCGCGTTCCGCGGTGAGTTCGGCCCGGCGGCCCAGCTTGTTGCCGAAGCCGCTGACCAGGTCGGCGAGACCGTCCGTGTCGCGGGTGTCCGTGACGGCGCGGAGCAGCAGGTCGGTGAAGTCGGAGTCCTTCTTGACCGCGAAGAGCCCGGCCGCCTCACCCTCGTCGGCGTTCATCTCGCGCTGGTAGCGGAAGAGTTCGGGGTCGAGGCCCAGGTCGCCGAGGTGCTCGTTCCACCGGTCGTGGATCTCTTCCCAGTGCACATCGAGGTGCTGGTAGAACTTGCCTGCATCCGTGAGGGCGTCCCGGAACCCCTTCATGGTGCGGCGCCTGCCCTGGGCGCCGGAGGCGCCTTCGACGGGGCGGCCGACGGCGGTGGCCTCGGCGACCGGCAGCGAGTCGAGGCTGAGACCGGGTCCGGGGCGGAAGGAGTACCAGGCCTCCGCGAACTTCCGCGGGTCGTTGGAGACCTGCCGTCCGCGCCACTCGCTGACCTTGCCGACGACAACACACTCGCCCGTGATGGTGTGCTGCCACTCCAGGGCGACGTGACCGCAGTCGTCGGCGAGCAGGAACTTGCGCAGTACGCCGGAGCTGGCGCCGCCGAGGGTGTTGCGGTGGCCGGGCAGCATCACGGAGAAGATCAGCTTCAGCAGGACGGACTTGCCGCCGCCGTTCTCCAGGAAGAGCACACCGGCGGGTGCCGGGCGGCGCGGCGGGCCGACCGGCTCCTCCTCGAAGAACTCCGCCTGGGCCGGCGCGGGGTTGGGCACGGGCTCGCCCACTCCGCGCAGGTCAAGCACGGTGTCGGCGTAGCGCGCACCGGCAGGCCCGATGGAGTAGAGGCGGACCCGGGACAGCTCGTACATGGCGGCGGACTCTCGTCGTTCGGAAAGCAGGAGTGGGGCGGCGGTGGGGGTGCTCAGGCGTGGAAGGGCAGGCCGGCGTCGGCCGCCAGCTCCAGGTCGTCGCCGTCGGGCGGCGGCAGCAGCGTCGCCGTTCCGTCGGTGACGGGTACGACGCCGAGTTCCAGGAGTTCGGCCATGGCGGCGGTACCCGCCATGTCGCGTACCTGCAGCTGGTAGCGGGCGGTGGTGCGGAAGGCTCCTCCGGCGTCGTCCCCGGTGCGCTGGAGGAAGCCGGAGTCGGTGAGGAAGGCGACGGCCTTGCCGACGATGCCGGTGGTGGATCCGGCCAGCCGCCGGGCGTCCTTCGTCGCGCCGGTGGCGCTGCGCCGGGCATAGATCCGCCAGGCGGCTTCCAGCCCCGGGGCGTCGGTGGCCGGGTCCGTGTTGTCGCCGTGTTCCGCGGCCCGCTCCTCCAGGCGGTGGCAGGCCTGGCGTACGAACGCGTCGATGCCGTTGACCGTGATCCGGCCGATGTACGCGTCGTCGGCGAGGTCCTCGGGGCGCGGGAAGGCCATGGCGGCGACGGCGAGATGGGCCAGCCCGTGCAGGAAGCGGTCGGCGGAGTCGGAGGAGGCGCGGCGGGCGTAGTCGCCCATGCGGACGGCGAAGACGGAGTCCTCGCCCGCCGTCACGGCCATGCCGGCCCGGGTGGAGACCTCCAGGACGACGAGACCGAGTCCGGTGGCCACGGCATCGGCGAGCCGGGCGAAGGGGGTCTCCTCCCGGTAGCGCCGGAGGAGCTCGGCGTATTCGGCGTCGCGGGCGGGCAGCAGCTTGGGCTGCAGCCCGAAGGCGACGAGCCGGGCGGCGTCGGCCGCGTCGGCCGGGGTGACAGCGGTGGGTGCCACCGGCTCGTGGACGGCGTCGCCCTCGGTCGCGTACCCGGCGGTCGCGTGCCCGGCGGTCGGCTCGCTCCACGCGTCGGTGTGCTCTGCGCGGTGGTCGCTCACGACGGTCGCTCCTCGGTGCGGGATCTCGGTGGTACGGGGTGGGCGGCGCCGGCTCTCACGGCGTCCGTACGGAAGGGTGCGGGCGAAGCCGCGCATCCGGAGGTGGCGGCCCGGGGCCGGCGGTGATCAGGGCCCCGTCGGGTCCGGCGCCCCTGCCCGCTCATGAGGCCTCCGAGCGGTCCGCGGCCATGCCCGCCGCGTCCAGCAGGGCCATACCCACAATCAGGTCCGCCCCGCCGAACTCCGGGTCGTCCAGCCGGGTCCCGTCGTCGACGGCGAACAGCAGGCGCCGCTCGCCCTGCCGGTAGGCGGTGCCGACCGGCGGGGACGCGGCGTGCACCGCAAGCAGGGCGACCAGATAGGGCAGGTCCGGATCGCTCCGCCGGGCCTCGGCGAGGAGCCCGGAGAGCCGGCGCGGTGCGTCGTGCTCCAGATCGAGGAGGTTCATGGCGCTCGCCAGCTGCTCCTCGCTGAACCTGCTGTCGTCCGGGGTGGCGATCAGATCCGGCTCGGGCATCTCGGCACCCAGATGCTCCCGCTCCAGCGGCGGGGTCAGCAGCATGTCGACCAGGTCACCCACCCGTACCGAGGTGGGCGTGCGCAGCCCCGTGCCGTGGGCGAAGAACGCGTCGGTGACGCGGATGGCCTCTTCGACGGGGAGCGGCAGCAGCGGGGCGACCAGCTGGCCGTACAGGTCGAGGCCGGTCCTGGCCGTAGGGGTGGCGAACGCCTGCCGGTCCTGCTCGGCACGGAACAGCGGTCCTGCCTCCAGCAGGCGGGACTGCAGCTGGGTGTGACGGCGGATGCAGTCCTTGACTATGTCGACGAGCTCGGCGGCGCGGCGCTTGTGCTCGGGGTCCTCCGCCTCGTCCCGGGCCTTGCGGATGTTGGTGAGGATCGCGTTCTCGTGGCGGTAGCGGTCGGCCACGTGGTCCAGTGCCTCGGCGATCATGTCGGGCACGGCGTTGAGCCAGTCGACGGCCCTGACGTTGCGCCGGGTCGCCTCCAGCGTCTTGCGGAGCGTCTCCGCGTACTGCACGGTGCGGTAGCGGGCCTGTTCGGCGGCGAGCTGCGCATCGGCGAGGCGGCCCCGGCTGATCAGGACCTCCAGTTTCACCTCGGCAGCGATCTGGGCGCTGGTGACGTCCGTGTCGAGGGCGCCGACCAGGACATTGACCGCTTCGTCGGTGGCCCTCAGATAGACGCTGCCGCCGTAACCGGGTACCTCTTCGATCAGCTTGAAGTCGTAGTCCCTGCGGACATACACCCCGTCCGGGCCGAACGTGCCGTACACCGCGCGGAAGCCGCGGTCCACGCTTCCGACGTTGATCAGATTCTCGAGCACCCAGCGGGCGACTCGCTCGTGCTCCGCGGCGGGACGACGCGGGGCCTGGGCAGCGACGCGCGGGAGCAGCTTGGCCACTATCTGCTCGTGGTCGGCGCCCGTGTCGAAGTCCATGTGCAGCGTGACCTGGTCGATCGCGGCGAGCGCGACCTCCGCCATCGCGTAGACCGTGTACTCACCGGCCAGATTCGCCTTGCGCACGTCGAGGTCGTGCAGCGGCGCCGTGCAGGCGAGCGCGCGCAGCCGCCGGGAGAGCCCCTCGTCGGCGGCCGGGCCCGGGGCGGGCCGCGGCCCCGCGCTGAGCTGGGGCGCAGCGTTGTCCGTGTAGGCAGGCGAAGTCACGCTGCACAGATTAGGTCCTCACACCGACAACGGTCGAAACGGCGCAGAAGCGACCGGTTGCCGCACTCCGTATCCTCCGCCGCCGGGTGTGCGCAGGACCAGCACATCGCCGGGCGCCAGTTCGGCCGTGTCGCACCCCTCCAGCGAGGTGACCGTGTTCTTCCCGTCGGCTCGCTCGATGTGCTGGCTGCCCAGCGCGCCCGGTTCGCCGCCCGCCATGCCGTACGGAGGGACGCGGCGATGTCCGGTGAGCAGCGCCACCGTGACGGGTTCGAGGAACCGGAGTCTGCGCTCGACCCCGCAGCCGCCGTGCCACCGGCCCGCTCCCCCGCTGCCGTCCCGTACCCGGAAGCTCTCGACCAGGACCGGGTAGCGCCATTCGAGCACTTCGGGGTCGGTGAGCCGGGAATTGGTCATATGGGTCTGCACGGCGTCGGTGCCGTCGAAGCCGTCGCCGGCGCCCGAGCCGCTGGCCACCGTCTCGTAGTACTGGACGCGGTCGTTGCCGAAGGTCAGGTTGTTCATGGTGCCGGAGCCCTCGGCCTGGATGCCGAGCGCCCCGTACAGCGCGCCCGTGACGGCCTGGGAGGTCTCCACATTGCCCGCGACGGTGGCCGCGGGATGGACGGGCGCCAGCATCGAACCCGCCGGGACTCTGACCTCCAGGGGTTTGAGGCAGCCGCTGTTGAGCGGGATGTCGTCGGCGACCAGGGTCCGGAAGACGTACAGAACCGCGGCCATGACGACGGACTTCGGGGCGTTGAAGTTCCCGGGCTGCTGCGGCGAGGTGCCGGTGAAGTCGACGATCGCGCTGCGGGCGGTACGGTCCACGGTCAGCGCGACCTCGATCACGGCACCGTTGTCGGTCTCGTAGCGGTACGAACCGTCGTGCAGCCGCGCGATGATCCGGCGTACGGACTCCTCGGCGTTGTCCTGCACGTGGCCCATGTACGCGTCGACGGCCTCGGCGCCGAACTGGTCCACCGTGCGGCGCAGTTCCGCGATGCCCTTCTCGTTGGCGGCGATCTGGGCCCGCAGATCGGCGAGATTGGTGTCGGGGTCACGGGACGGGTATGCGGCGGTGGTGAGCAGCTCGCGGGTCTCGGTCTCGCGGAACCTGCTGTCCCTCACCAGCAGCCAGTTGTCGAACAGCACCCCTTCCTCGTCGATGGTGCGGCTGAAGGCGGGCATGGAGCCGGGGGTGATGCCGCCGATCTCGGCGTGGTGGCCACGTGACGCCACCAGGAATCTCAGCCCCGACCCGTTCTCGCCGCGTTCGTCGAACACCGGGGTCACCACCGTCACATCGGGCAGATGTGTGCCCCCGTGGTACGGGTCGTTGATGGCGTACACATCGCCGGGGCGCATCGTGGAGCCATTGCGCCGCAGCACCTCCTTGATGGACTCCCCCATCGAGCCGAGGTGCACCGGGATGTGCGGGGCGTTGGCGATCAGATTGCCGTCCGCGTCGAAGAGCGCGCAGGAGAAGTCGAGCCGCTCCTTGATGTTGACGGAGTGGGCGGTGTTCTCCAGGCGCACGCCCATCTGCTCGGCGATCGACATGAAGAGATTGTTGAACACCTCCAGCATGACCGGGTCCACCCGCGTGCCGACGGCGGTCCGGTCGGGGCGCGGGCGGACCCGGGTGAGCAGCAGATGGCCGGTGTCGCCGATGGTGACCTGCCAGCCGGGGTCGAC
The DNA here is from genome assembly GCF_053599875.1 of Streptomyces sp. NPDC005151. Lineage (NCBI taxonomy): Bacteria > Bacillati > Actinomycetota > Actinomycetes > Kitasatosporales > Streptomycetaceae > Streptomyces > Streptomyces sp. NPDC005151. Next base: position 30,287 of record NZ_JBSFYR010000077.1, read on the forward strand.
GACGGTGGTGGCGTCGGCCTCGGCGATCACGGCGGGACCGGTCACGGTGTCCGACGGTTGCAGGGCCTCGCGCCGGTGGAGCGGGGTGTCCAGCCATCGGCCGTCGGCGAACATCCGTACCGTGTCGTGGGGTTGTGGCGTGCCCTCGCGGTCCGTCCGGTCCACCGGGTGCAGTACGTGCCGGCCCGCCGCGCCGGTCGCCTCGACCGACACCGCCTCGACGAGCAGTGGTCTGTCCATGGTGAAGCCGTAGCGGGCGCGGTGCTCGTCCGTGAACGCCCGTGACATCGCGGGCGCGGTGTCCAGGTCGACGGGCAGGCTCGCGTCCGTGCCGGCATAGCGCAGGAGGACCCGGGCGTGGGTGCTGATGGCGCTGTCCTCGAGTCCGTCGGCGCGCAGTTCGGCGCGGGTGCGGGCGGCCAGTTCCGCGCAGAGAGCGTCGACCGCGGTCCGGGTGCCTTCGGCGTCGAGCTCCGCTTCGACCGACTGTTCGCGCATGGCGGTGGCGTCGGCGAGACCGATGCCGTACGCGGACAGCACCCCGGCCAGCGGTGGCACGAGGACGGTGTCGACGCCGAGTGCGTCGGCGACGGCGCAGGCGTGCTGACCGCCGGCGCCGCCGAAGCAGGTGAGGGCGTAGCGGGTGATGTCGTGGCCGCGCTCCACGGAGATCTTCTTGACCGCGTTGGCCATGTTGAGCACGGCGATCTCCAGGAATCCGGCCGCGGCCTCGGCTGCGGTACGTCGCGTGCCGGTGGCCTGTGCCACCTCGTCGGCGAGTGCCCCGAACCGCTCGCGCACGACGTCGGCGTCGAGCGGCAGGTTTCCCTCCGGCCCGAAGACTGCCGGGAAGTGCGCGGGCTGTACCCGGCCGAGCATCACATTGGCGTCGGTGACGGTGAGCGGCCCACCCCTGCGGTAGCAGGCCGGGCCGGGGTCCGCGCCCGCGGAGTCGGGTCCGACCCGGTAGCGCCGGCCGTCGAAGTGCAGGACGGAGCCGCCACCGGCCGCAACGGTATGGATGTTCATCATCGGGGCGCGCATCCGCACCCCGGCCACCCGGGTGCCGAGCTCGCGCTCGAACTCGCCCGCGTAGTGCGAGACATCGGTGGAGGTGCCGCCCATGTCGAAGCCGATGACCCGGTCGAATCCGGCCTGTCCGGACGTACGGGCCATGCCGACGACCCCGCCGGCGGGGCCGGACAGCACCGCGTCCTTGCCACGGAAGTGCGCGGCTTCCCGCAGTCCGCCGTTGGACTGCATGAACATCAGCCGGACGGATTCCAGTTCGCCCGCGACCTCCTCGACGTACCGGCGCAGGATCGGCGAGAGGTACGCGTCGACGACGGTGGTGTCGCCGCGCGGTACCAGCTTGATCAGCGGGCTGACCTCGTGCGAGCAGCTGACCTGGGTGAAACCCGCCTCACGGGCCGCGGCGGCGACGGCGGTCTCGTGAGCGGGGTGGCGGTAGCCGTGCATCAGGACGACCGCCGCGCTACGGAAGCCGTCCGCCCTCGCGGCTCTCAACTGCGCTGCCGTCGCAGGCAGATCGAGGGGGGTGAGGGTCCGGCCGTGCGCGTCGATCCGCTCCGGGACCTCGATCACCCGGTCGTACACGGCCTCCGGTAGCAGGATGCGGCGGTCGAAGAGGCGCGGGCGGTTCTGGTACGCGATGCGCAGGGCGTCCCGGAATCCTTCGGTGGTGACCAGGACGGTCGGCTCCCCACGCCGTTGGAGCAGGGCGTTGGTGGCGACGGTCGTGCCCATCTTCACGCTGCCGACCCGGTCGGCGGGGACCGGGTCGGCGGGGCCGAGGCCGAGCATGAGGCGGATCCCGGCGACGGCGGCGTCGCGGTAGCGGTCCGGGTCGTCCGAGAGGAGCTTGCGGGTGACCAGGTGCCCGTCGGGATCGCGGCCCACCACGTCGGTGAACGTGCCGCCACGGTCGATCCAGAACTCCCAGCGTCGCGTCATCCCTCCATACTGACGCGCGGCGCGGACAACAAGGACGCGACGTGCCGCCCCTCGGGCGTGGCGGCGGCAAGCGCGCCCTGCAACGCCTGGTCGGCCCGCCGGTCCGGTTGCCCGCTCGTGCCGCACGCCCAGTGCCGTACCTCCGCTCCCGCCAGGCACAGCAGCTGAGGCTGCGCAGCGCCTCGTCGCGCAGCGCGGGCCGGAACCGTACGGTGTCGACGCCACGCGGCCACAGCCGCACCCGCTCCACCCCTTGGTCGGTGAGGTCGCGGACGGCGGCGGTCGACGGAGCGAGCGTGCGGTCGGCGGCGCTGTGCTCGGCGCGCATCCGCCGCCGGGCGGTGTTCTCGCCGGCGCCGAGGTACGTACGGGCGTAGCCGGCCAGATCGGTCTGGTAGACGGCCACGGTCGGCAGCCCCAGCCGGGCGGCGGCCGCCATGCCGCGGACGCCGAGCACGAACGGTCCGGCGAGATGGACGAGTTCGGCCCGGTGGGCGATGAGGACCATGAGCGTTGGACGTTCGTGGGCGGGTACGCCGCGCTCCCCCGAAGCGCTGCGTCCTGCTGTGCGTGGAGCGCGTCAGACAGCGGGGGCGTCGGGTCCGATCCTGCTGCGTACCGCGGTCTGCACCTCGGCCTCCTCGGCCGGGTCGGCGGCCAGTCGGCGCAGCCGTTCGGCGACCCTGATGTCGCCGGTCTCCGCGTGGAGTGCGGCGACCTCGCGGGTGGACTCCTCGCAGTCCCACAGGCATTCGACGGCGAAGCCGGTGGCGAAGGAGGGGTCGGTGGCGGCGAGCGCGCGGGCCGCCCGGCCGCGCAGATGGGAGGAGGACGTCTCCCGGTAGACATGGCGCAGGACGGGTGCGGCGCAGGCGATACCCAGCCGGCCCGTGCCGTCGACCAGGGTCCACAGGCGCGGTGCGTCCGGTCCTTCACCGCGTACGGCGTCGCGCAGGGCGGCGAGGACGAGGGAGGTGTCCTGTGCTCCGCCCCGGCAGGCGAGCACACCGGCGGCGGAGGCGCCGAGCGCGTCGGGCCGTCGGGCCCAGCGCCGGGCCCGGTCCACCGCCGCGTCGCCGCACATCCGCTCGAAGGCGGCGACGGCCGCGTCGGCGACGGTGCTCGACGGGCTGACCGCCGCGGCCTCGATGAGGTCGAGGACAGCGGGGTCCCTGGCCTCGGAGAGGTAGTGCAGGGCCGCGCAGCGGGCGCCGTCCGGGCCGCTGCGGGCGGTCTCGACGATCAACGGCCGGTCCTCGGGACCGGCGACGGCGGTGAGGCAGCGGGCGGCCGGTACGTGGAGGACGCTTCCGCGGTCCAGTCCCTGCTGGGCCCAGTCGAACACGGCCTGGATGCTCCAGCCGGGGCGTGGGCCACCGGGCCGCATCTGCCGCTGCCAGCGGTCGAACGAGCCCTGTTCGGAGGCGGCCCTGACCCGGGCGCCGACCGCTTCACGCGGGTCTTCGGCCCACAGCCGCCAGGGCCGGGGCTCGAAGGCGTCCCGTACGGCGGCCGCGAGTTCGGCGGTGCCCTCCTCGGTGGCGGGGAACCGGCCGAGGACGGGCACGGCGAGGGAACGGAGCCCGGCGTCGTCGTCACGCAGGGCCAGCTCGTCGAGGGCCCAGGCCCAGTTGGCGCCCGTCGCCGCGTACCGCCGCAGCAGGGCCAGGGCGTCGCCGCGTCCGTACGAGGCGAGGTGGCCGAGGACCGCGAGGGCCAGGCCGGTCCGCGAGTCGTCGGTGTCGATGTGGTCGTCGGGATCGCAGAGGTGCCGCTCGATCTCTTCGATGCCGCCGTCGAGGTCGAGGTACAGGCGTGCGTAGTAGAGGGAGCGGTTCTCGACCTGCCAGTCGTGACGCGGATCGCTCAGGACACAGTGGTTGAGCGCCGCGAGGGCCTCGGGGCGCGGTGCGGCAAGCGCGTGGAGCGTGCCGTCGCCGCGGCCCCTCTGCAGCAGGCCGAGCAGGGTGCCGCTCGGCGCTATGAACGGATCGAACATGGGAGAAGCCTCACATCAAGCTGTCGACGCAACCGGGACTGTGCAGTTCCAAGTGCCGGGTGGGCACTACGCCGCGCAGCAACATGATCGGCCGACCGCCGTCTTCTGCTTGCTGTAGACCATCTTCCTCTGCCTCTCGTCGGTGGCCCGAATCGGGCCCGCGACGTCATGATGACCCAGTCATTTCGCCACCGCGACCACATTTACGGCGAACCCGTTCAGCGGGAGCCGAAGAGTTCCAGCAGGTCGGCCTTGCCGAACATGCGTGCGGTGTCCGTTGCGGACGGTGTGCCGGCGTCCGGGTCGGCGCCCGCGGCGAGGAGCGCCTCGATCACCGCGCCCTCGCCCTTGAAGACGGCTCCGGCGAGCGGCGTCTGCCCGCGGTCGTTGGCCCGGTCCGGGTCGGCTCCCCGGCTCACGAGGGCGGCGACCGCGGGGGCGTGCCCGTGGTACGCGGCGAGCATGAGCAGCGTGTCGCCCCGGTCGTTGGTGAGGTTTGCGGGCACACCGGCGTCCACGTACGCGGCGAGCGCCTCGGTCTCCCCGCGGCGCGCCAGGTCGAAGACCTTGGTCGCCAGCTCGACGACCTCGGGGTCGAGGGGTTCGCTCATCGGACGGACCGCCTTCCATTAACGGGTATCGCTGCTGCCGGCCAGGGGGGCGGTACGCCGTGGGGGCCGTACGAGTGAATCGACAGGGTACTGCTCCGCAGCGCACATGCCGCGACCCGGCCGCGGCAAAGGATCACGTCGCGTGAGGCGGGAACGGTGCGCGGCCCCGGAAGTTCCGTCCGCACCGCGCTCTCCTGTCGGCCAGTCCAGTGAAAAAACCGAGTTTTCACCCAATTGCAGCTTTTATCCTATAGATACTTTTTGTGAGCCTGGAAGGACTCATGGTGACTGTCCCCCAAACAGGAGAACCACTCATGAACCTTTCCATGTCTGGCGTCGTCATCCTCGGCATCATCGTCTTCCTGTTCTTCAGGAAGGACGGTCTGAAGGGCTCGCACGCCTTCGTCACCGCCCTGTTCGGCTTCTATCTGGCCGGCACCGCCATCGCACCGAGCATCACGGCGGGCGGCGCGAGCCTGGCCAGCCTCCTGGGCGGGATCAAGTTCTGACCCGCCGCGACCGCTCCCACCCCTTCAGGAGAACCGACGTGGCCCGGCGACCCCTTCCCCGCATTCTGAGCAGCGGCAGCGCTTCTATCACTCGCAGTCGCGAGTTCGCGCGCACGGCCGCCGGCAACGCCACCGACGTCCTCCATCCGCTGATCAGGGTCGTTCGTGGTCTGCGGCTGCTGGCGGGTGCGGGACGGCAGAAGTGGGCCGCGACACCCAAGGAGCGGCGTAATCCCATCCTGTTCCTCGTCGCGGCCTGCGTACTCGTGGTGGTACTCATCCCGTACGGGCCGCTGCTCGCCCTGGTCACGGTGATGGGCGCCGCCGCATGGAAAGGTCGGGAACGCACGCCCGCGAAGACCGGTCCCGGCAAGGCCGAGACGGCGCGCCTGCAGGCGCTGTACGAGGCGCTCGTGCCGCGCTTCTCCGCCGCCGAGGACCCCAGTCCGCTGTTCGCCCACGGTGGCGACTGGGCCAAGGCGTTCAGCGGCTACGAGTTCGACGGCGACGGGCGCGTCACCCGCCTCCACGTCTCGTACCCCGCCTACTTCACCGACAGTGAGACCGCCTCCCGCACCCGGATCGAACAGCTGCTGCACGCGAAGTCGGGCCGTGGCCGCGAGTACCACTTCGCCTGGGACGAGGAGGGCAACCAGCTCGTCATGAGCGTGCTCGACGCACTGCCCACCTCGATCGCCGCACAGCGCTTCGTCACCGCGCCGGGCGAGACGGTGCTGGGGTTCACCGACAACGACGCGGTGCAGCGCACCGTGCCGGTGACCGACGGGGACACGACCCGGGACGCTCCCCCGGTCGTCTGGCGGACCGGCGCCCGCTCCACCGAGCCGCACCTGCTGATCGTCGGACAGCCCGGCAGCGGCACCACCACCCTGATGCGCTCCATCGCCATCCAGGTGCTCCAGCACGGCGACATCCTCCTCATCGAAGGCAGCGGAACCGGTGAGTACGCCTGCCTGACCGGGCGCACCGGAGTGCTGGCCCTCGAGTGCGGACTGGCCGGCGCACTGGCCAGCCTGGAGTGGGCGGCCCATGAGACGGAGCGGCGGCTGATCGCCGCCAACCGGGCCCGGCAGGCGGGGCACTCCGCGCCCGAGGACACCAGGCGCCCGCTCTGGATCCTGCTGGACCGGCCCAGCGTCCTCGGCCATCTGGCGGCCGCCGACGGCAGACCCGACCCGCAGGAGCTGCTGCAGGTGCCGCTGCGGCACGGCCGCGCGGCCAATGTCACCGTGGTGCTGGCCGACCAGTTCGACAGCCTGGACACGCTCAGCGAGACGGTACGGACCCACACCAGGGCCCGCGTCGTGCTCGGCCACAGCTCCCGCGACCAGATCGAGACGGTGCTCGGCCTGGAGCCGCACACCACACCGACCCCGGACGTCCCGCCCGGCCGGGGGTACGTGCGGCTCGGTACCGGTCCGGTGCTGCGGCTCCAGGTTCCGGCCACACCTGATCCGTACGACGACGCGACGAGCGAGGCGCACCGCCAGGCGGTGCTCGATCTCCTGCCCACGGGGCAGACGCCGATCGAGGCGACCGTTCCGGATCCGGCGACTCCGGCGACTGCGACCCCCTTGACCCCGCAGAACGCACTGACCGCGGAGATCGCCCTGACCCCCGAACAGATGTCGCTCAGCGAGTAGGAGCGCGGAAGGGGCGGGGAGGATCGCGCGATCCGAAGTCGATCGCGCTGTAGGCACGCAGCTTCGACAGCCGGTGGGTCGAGTCGATCTTCCGGATCGTGCCGGACTTGGACCGCATCACGATC